>NZ_NUOW01000007.1:0-177426 GCF_002584635.1 Bacillus sp. AFS031507 | reverse complement strand
TTATTTGCCGCGCTTCGTCCATGGACCGCTTCTCTACGTCCTTTTTCCTTTGCAGCTCTTCGGCTTTAGCGCGCTTGTAATCTTCTCTCGTTCTATATTGTTCATGGTTTGAATTATTTACTGACATTCCTTAATTCCCCTTTAACTGAAGCCGTCCATTTGTTTTTATCTGGCATGGTTGACCCCGGATTCAGTGAGTTAGTACATATTATAACCATTAATTGTGTTCAACTCATGTTGCTGAGTCATTCAATTTATAATTTTAAAAAAATAATTTTTCCAATTCATTACCTCTATTATAAAAAATAAATTGAAAATACTCATCAACTTTTTACAGGAAATAGTCAATAAACGTAGAAATAGCTCAATTTTTGTCGCTTTCTTTGTTTTTTAAGGTGTATTATTGCAAAATTATTCCCCCGAACCCAAATAAAAAAGCCCAATGATCGAGGCTTGTCCTGCCTGCTTCATTAGACTTTTTGTATCCAAGGTATGATGTCATACAACAGCAAACCTAGAATGGACCAAAGTGATTAACTGTTTATCCAATTTCCACTCACAGGCAAAGAACAATTTTTCAGGGAAAATCATCCAAACTTCCGATTTGGAATTTTGTCGATGTTATCTAGCATTATTCCTGTTCCAATTGCCACACAATCCATTGGATTTTCTGCGACAAGGACTGGAACCTTTAATTCATCCGCTAGCAGCATGTCGATGCCGTGCAGTAATGCTCCGCCACCCGTTAAAATCACACCACGGTCAATGATGTCAGCCGATAGTTCCGGCGGTGTGCGCTCAAGAACGCTTTTTGCTGCCTGAACGATCACGGCCACTGATTCACGCAAGGAGCCTTCGATTTCTTCCGAACGAACAGAGATGGTACGCGGCAGGCCGCTAACCATGTCACGGCCGCGGATTTCCATTTCTTCCGAGCGTGATCCTGGGAAAACTGTCCCGATGTTGATTTTAATATTTTCAGCTGTGCGCTCACCGATTAACAGTTTGTACTCGCGCTTGATGTAGTTGAGGATTTCCATGTCGAACTTGTCGCCGGCCATTTTGATGGAGGAGGAAGTCACGATATCGCCCATTGAAAGAACAGCCACATCCGTCGTTCCTCCACCGATGTCAACTACCATGTTTCCGCTCGGTTGGAAAATGTCCATTCCCGCACCAATTGCAGCTACCTTTGGTTCTTCTTCTAAGTAAATCTTTTTCCCGCCGCTTTTTTCTGCAGCTTCTTTGATCGCCTTTTGCTCAACGCTTGTAATATTCGTTGGGCAGCAAATCAGAATGCGCGGCTTCGATAGAAATCCTTTTACGTTCAACTTATTAATAAAATGCTTTAACATTGCTTCTGTCACATCAAAGTCAGCGATCACGCCATCTTTTAATGGGCGGATCGCGACAATGTTACCAGGTGTCCGACCAACCATACGGCGGGCTTCTTCACCAACAGCAAGTACGCGATTTGTATTTTTGTCAATTGCCACTACGGACGGCTCATTTAATACGATTCCACGGCCCTTGACGTGAATTAACACGTTAGCCGTACCTAAATCAATCCCAATATCTCTTGCAAACATTCTCTTTTCTTTCCTCCTTAAAACGGTATCCACATACTTTTCCTAATTGTATATTGTACCATACTCATTAAAATTTCCATACTTTTAGAAAATAAAAGATGGTATATTTTGCAGAAGGATGTCGAGTTAAGGAATTCTAGAGAATGCTCTTGAAATTTTTTGTTTTCTCAGCTTGAATGATTCGGAAATTGAGATCTATTTTACAGTTTCGCCTTCCTTTTCTTCTTTTTGATATTTCATTTTCGTTGCCTCTCCCCCCCGGAGATGACGGATCGATTTATGATAATCTAGAATACCTTTAACCTCATTTGCCAGCTCTGGATTAATCTCAGGAAGTCTCTCAGTTAGATCCTTATGGACTGTACTTTTGGATACGCCAAACTCCTTCGCAATCACGCGAACCGTTTTCCTCGTCTCCACGATATACTTTCCAATCTTGATAGTTCTCTCTTTGATGTAATCGTGCACACTCTCGCCCTCCCTAAATTGGATGTGAGTAGTGTGAAATGAGACCCGCTTATCACTTCGACGAATTCTGCTTCCGTTCTGGTGTCTGTTTTGGTGTCATCAATTTTGGTGTCATGGTGGTGTCATTTTTGGTGCCATTTTGGTATCACCATTTTGGTGTTACTATTTTGGTGTTACCATTTTGGTGTCAGGCACCATTAAAAGACATTTGTCCACCAATGGAGGACACTTCCGTTGATGAGTGTCAGGCACCAGACGGCAGAAAGTAATTTACCTTCTGACTATACGATGAATAATCATGTCCCCGACTGAATATCCGCTAATTTCAAACGACTCTTCACCTCAAACACTCTCTTTGTAAAGGTTTGTAATCATTTTATTAGCTTGGATACGGGATTATGCTATAAATACTCAATCGGGACAAGATGTTATTCCATAGTTTTTTGAAAATTGGACTTCTTACTTATTTTCGACAATCGTGGAGAATCGTCCATAATCGCATGATATAAGGGTTTTTGGCTGGAAATATCACGTTCTTAGCATTTATTTCCCGAGAAATTTGTCGAGAGAAAATTATTCAAAAATGGCGATAATTATTGGAATGAGGGCTAATTATAGGATTCAAAAGCCCGTACTTAATATGATTTGGGGCAATTTTTTACAAAAAGGATTGTTCAATTTATTATATTTTTGATACCTTTTTGATATGTACGTTTTGAAAGGACGATCACGATGACACCTTTTACGGAAAATGTGATAGAAATTATTCGAAGTATCCCTGAAGGCAAGGTTGCGACTTATGGTCAGATCGCAGGGCTCGCTGGAAGCCCCCGTGCTGCCCGCCAAGTCGTCCGCGCCCTCCATTCCATGAGCAAGAAGCACCGCCTCCCCTGGCACCGCGTCATCGACGCTAAGGGGCAAATCGCCCTCCAAGATGACGAGTCCTACAATGAGCAAAGGCTGTCGTTAGAGGCAGAAGGCGTGGAGATCGGTCTAAACGGAGTCATTGATCTGGAGCGTTATCAGTGGAAGCCTTCCCTTCCCACCACTGAAGTAACCTAACGAAAAAAAGGGGCATCCATCAGCCCCTTTCCCACTTTACTATCCTAAAGTTTAATATACTTTTACCGTTCGGGCGGCACTGGTTAATCCTTTTGCATCCGTTGCCGTTACAGAAAAAGAAGTTCCTCGTTTTTGCCTCGGGATGTTTACTTTAAAGCTCCCATAACTATTGGCCTTTGCCCAATACATCCTATTACCAATCCACACTTTCACGACGGCTAGCTTTTCTGTTTTTCCAGTAACTGAGGTTGCGGTATACTTGACAGCATTCACAACAGGCAGATTAGGGGCCACACGTGCGACCGTGAGTGATTTTGGATTGCTTATCTTCCCAGCTGCATCCTTTGCTGTAATTTTAAGGGATGTCCCGCTGTTTTGGATCGGGATACTCACCTTGAAATTACCGACGCTATCAGCTTTCCCATTATAGTACTTACTACCAATTTGAACAGTCATAATCGCATACTTTTCAGTCTTGCCCGTAACCCATGCTGATTTGTTGTTAACGGCATTGACCACTGGGATGTTAGGGGCAATTCTCGTTACCTGTAGTGTCTTTGGTAAGCTCGTTCCCCCTGCATCCGTCGCAGTTACGCTTAAGACCGTGCCGCTGTTTTGGGCAGGAATTGCCACCGTAAACTTTCCATTGGCATCGGCATTGCCTTTATAGGAGGATGCTCCTGCTTTTACCGTAACCACAGCAGATTTTACCGTTACACCCGTCACTGTGGTCGCTTTATTGGTAACAGGGTTCACCGTCGGGCTATTGGGCCGCACTTTAACGACCACGAACTTTTGTAAACTTTGATTTGTCGCGGCATCCACTATAGTCACGTAAAAAGTTGCACCAGGAGTTGGCGGGGTAATCTGAAAGGAAAATTTCCCGTCAGAATCCGCATAACCGAAATAAGTATGGCCAACCATGGCAATCGACACAGAGGAGCCGGCTTCGGTTACACCTGTGATTTGAGTTGTTCTATTTGTCACCGTATTTATCTTAATAGGTGGCGGGGTTATGTCCTTTACTGTAACAAATACAGGTGGGCTGACATTATTCACAGCATCCGTAGCGATCACGCGCAGGTAAGTACCTGATCTTTGCTTGCCAATCGGAATCTTAAAAAGACCATCAACTGGGTTGGCATCTCCCTCGGCAATCAAGACGTCCTCATTAAAAATCGAAATATGAGCTCCTGCTTCTGCCACGCCGGTTATTTCCTCCGTTGTCACTGTATTTGGAGTGTCCAACGAAAGTTTCAGCGATGGAGGGGTTACATCTTTTACAGTAAAGTAAATCGATTCCCCTTTATTCTTGGAGGCATCTTCTATCCTAACTTCGATTTCCGTTCCTGCTGGTTGCCTCTCAAAAATAATCGAAAAATAATCGGAAGACACATAGCGTGAACCGAGGATGGTTTGTCCTGCAATCACGCTAATGAGCGCCCCTTTTTCTGCGTATCCACTAATGTAATCCGTCAGGTCTGTGATCGAGTCTTGATTTAACTGCGGTGCGGCGGGCGCTGTTATGTCCGCCACTATGGCTGTCGCAGCTGGACTGATGTTCCCGGCTACATCCGTGGCGGTGATCTGAATCATCGTTCCTGCTGTCTGTTTTTCAATCGCGATCGAAAAATGGCCCTGTTCATCTGCCTCGATTTTTCCAAGGGAAATAGTTGCTTTGGCCTCGACCGTCGAAAACGGCTCGGCTTTACCGGTGATTACTTGAGAATGCTCGGTCACTGCATCGACAACAGGCGCCTCTGGCGGGGTTTCATCCCCAACTGTGACAACGGTCTCTGGACTTACCCGGTTGTAACTATCCGTCGATTTGATCGTTAGCTCCACTCCACTTTTTTGCGGAGGAATTGGAATCTGGAAGCTCCCATCTGTGCCAGATGGTCCTTCGCCAATTTTCTCGGTTCCCTGGTAAACTTCCACCTGACTATCCTGGTCAGTAATGCCACTCACCAATGTATCCCGGTCACTTAATTTTTCAACAAACGGCTTTTCTAGCGTACCAATTGGGTGGCCGTTTTCAAACGGTTTATAAGCAACTGTACCAATGTCTAACTTACCCAAAAAGTTACTGTTATCGTTCCCGTCCGTAATTCCGCGCTCGATTCGAAGTGGATCGGTTACACCCCAATAATTATCATTCGCATCAAAGAGCAGTCGATTATACCCTGAGACCTGCACGATCACTTTGGTGTGTGGCCATCCAAAGAAATTATTTTGGTTCATGTGGATATTGGGAATCCCGCCGTCCCCATAGTCACCTCTTACAGTCAGATCATTATAAGAGTCGATTGGATTCATAAAGGTATTATTTTTAACAAAAATTTCCCCTGGTCCATTCGCAACACTTAAGTCCGCCTTTTCACTAAAAAAGTTATATTCAATAGATGAGTTCAATTTTGATGAGGAAATAGAAATCGAGCCATTTTTGTATTGGTTATGGCGAAGGATGGCATTTTTGCCAATCGTCGTCACAAGAAACCCGCCATTGTACCTTGATTGACGATAATGGTCCGCATATTCAATCTGAACAAAACTTCCCTCAAAATTACTGCCTTGTACATACACATCCTGCAAACGGATGCGTTCTTGCTCGGTCCCAACCGCCTTCAATTGGCCGCGCACAGAAATCCATGACCCATTTTGACCAATCAACTCGACCCCCGGCTCCATCGTAAGGGTTACTCCCGAATTAATTTCTATCATACCCGTTTGATAATAGGGCGAGCCGTCTTTGGTCAACACTCGATCTTCACTAATCACGCCGGATATCGTGCTGCCGCTAGTAGCGGTTTCCGCGTGGTTCTTCATTGGGAACATTGTCAATAATAAAAGAGTAGATAGAAAGATTTGCAGAAATTTATTATAAAAAATCATCCGATTCTTCTCCATTAATAGATTTATCATATTTATTATCGTGGCTGACATCCCATATTTCAATATCTTATTTCCACTTTCTATTGGTAAAAACCAACAAAAAACCCCTGATTTTTTGGTGCCTGACACCGTATTGAGGGCGAATAATTGTCTTCCTGGTTTACTTATGTGGCCCGCTGAATTGTCCAGGTGGGTCTCTCTGAAAATTGAAGCATGGTCGGTGAGTTGGACAGTAAATAGGTATTCCCGCAAACACCCCCAACTAAAAATTAACTCAAAACAAAGAAAAACACCTAGCCGCCTAGGTGTAATCCCAAATCTATTTAAAAGTCCACATGGTGGTGCCTGACACCAACCGATCCACCCTCCATTTACCGTACCAACTCAAATACCTTCTTCACTTTCTTCACCGGCACCAGCGAACCGCCCCGGCCCTGGACGTTCTCGACCATCATCGCCACCATCAAACTTGGCAACTCTGTGTTGTAACCAATAAACCAGCCATTTTCCGTGCCCGTTTCGCCCTGTTTCTGTTTTATCTCCGCCGTCCCCGTTTTACCAGCCAACGGATACCCCAATATTTCGGCAGCATGGGCCGTTCCGCCAGTGTCACCAACGACCTTCCGTAAATCTGACGCAATGACGCCGGCGTGTTCAGGTGAAACGACCGCCTCTTTCAGCACCTGACCCTGCTGCTCATCCGCCAAAAGAATTGGCCTAATCATATTGCCATTGTTCACAAATGGCGTATACGTCGACAGCAAATGAACGATACTCATCTGAATCTGCCCTTGGCCATAACCAGAATCGGCCAGCGCAATATCCCGATCCAACGCACCAATCGTTGATTTTTCGAGCGGGAACGGAAACGCCAAATCTTCCTCAAAGTCAAATTTCTTCAGCCCATCCGCAAACGCATCCTTCTCCGTTTTCAACGCTGCCTGAGCAAAATAAATATTATCGGAGAACACCAATGCTTTTTCAAGATTAATCGGGCTTCCTCCATGGACCCGCGTCACAAAGTAGCCGCCCCACGATTTATCCTTTTGCCACTTCGACCCTAGAATCGGCACCGCCAGCTCCGGCGTGATCGCTCCGCTCGACAACGCCACCGCTGCCGTAATCGGCTTCATGACCGAACCCGGCGCATAGGCCTGTTTAAACCGCGTTGAGAGCGGCTGTTGCTTATTATCCTGCAGCGCCTTCCACTCAGCCGCCGAGAAGCCAAGCATCGCTTGATTCGGGTCAAACGACGGCGTGCTGACAAGCGCCAGCGTTTCACCCGTCATAGGGTTGATGGCCGCACCCGTGCCGGCTTCCTTGCCAAGTTCATCAAAAATCGCCGCCTGAACATCCGCATCGATCGTCAGCTTGATATTTTTCCCATCTTCGACCGGTTTTTCAGCAAGCACCTCGGCTTCACCATTCTTCTTTTTAATCGTAATCTTCACACCGGGCTTCCCTTTTAACTGCTCGTCATAGACTTGCTCGAGCCCTCTTTTTCCAATCATATCATTGCTCGTGTACCCTTTATCCTTCAATTTTTCCAACTCATCCGCCGTAATCGCACCCACATAACCAATCAGATGCGCCGCAGCCTGATCATACGGATAAATCCGTGCCTCCACCTTCCTCGTCTGCACTGGCTCGAGCGCAATCAACTGGGCAATCCGCTCCTCATCCTGCATCGACACCCGCTTCAACGGCACAAACAACTCCGGCTTAACCCAGCTCGCCGTAATCGCCTTCTTGATTTGATCCGGGCTCATTTTTAACAGAGAGGCTAACGGTTCCAACACTTGGTCCGTCACCTTCCCCGCAACCACCCCAACCTCGTACACCTGACCATTCACCGCCAGCCCGATGTCATTGCGATCAAGAATCTCCCCTCTTTGCGGCGCATCCGTACTAATCCCGATCTTATCGCCTTCCTGCAATTTTGGAAAAATGAACTCAGTATTCCAGTCTACATACCAATTCTTCTTGTCGTCTCTTTCTTCTTTTTGCAACTTAGCCTTCTGGGTGAATTGAATAGACCCAGCAATGCTATTCATTTTGGCGTTAAAAGAATATTGGGCTTGCTCTTTTTCTGCCTGCTTATCCTCTTTCGGTTTTTTGAAGTCAATCTTGAAGTCAGTAATCTGAAGGTCTTTGTAGATTTTATGATAGCGGTTCGTAAATTCTTCTTTAGTGATTTTTTTCTTGGCATCCGTTGAAAGATAATCATACATCTGATCAAACTTCTGCTCATTCCACAAAGCTATGTACTTAGAAAATCGATCCTGTGGCGTCGGTTCCTTACTACAGCCAGCCAAAGCTACCCCAAACAGCAGCATCACCAGCATGGTCCCTACCAACTTCTTCAAGCAAATCCCTCCCTTAATATGAATGGTGTCAGGCACCACAAAAAGACACTTCTAGTAATTTGTCCGCGGTAAGCGGACACTAACCGGGTGTCAGGCACCAATATTATTAATTATACCGTTAATATACATAAAATGGGTAATTGTGAAAATAAGGACAAAAAAAAGAGGAAAGAATTCCCCTTCCCCTTTGTAACGATATTATGAATTTGTATTTTTTGTAGAAGTAGATGATTCTTCGTCCACATTTGTTTCTTGGTCGGAAGAGTTTGCTGGGTCTTCAATCTTTTGTTGTTCTTCCTTCATTTGTGGAGTCTCTACTGATTCGCTTGCTTTATCATTCGAAAGTTCTGCTTCCTGTAACGTGCTTAACGATTTGTTAAAATAGTTAGTGGGATTTACAGCAATTCCATCTTTACGAATTTCAAAATGTACATGTGTTCCAGCTTTTTCATTGAACAAGCTTTGTCCAGCCGTGGCAAGAACTTGTCCCTGCTTTACTTCGTCGCCAACCTTGATCTTTATGTCTTTTACGGATTGATATTGTGTTACAATACCTTTGTCGTGTTCCACTTCAATGACATTCCCAAGGACTGCATCTTCATCAACTCGTGTGACCGTACCGCTTAATGCTGCAACGACATTAAAGGACTCATCATCTTTCATGGTAACGTCGATTCCAGTGTTTGGTTGGTAGGTATTGTTATAAAATACCAATGCCGCTTCCTGGTCTTCTGTTTTTCCATTGAAATCATAGAATTTCGTTTTAACGACGGCTGCATCCGCATTTTCCACTGGCATTTTGAAGTTTTCAAGTGTTTTGCTAACTTCAATCGCTGGTTCTTGGTTCTTTTTACCGGCAATATCAGTGGATTTGTAATCGTATTTGTCTGTCGCACTGTTGCTCGATTGATACCATAGTACTGCGGTCAGAATGAGTGCTGCACTTGCAATATAGATGGCTGGAAATACCCAACGCTTTTTGAAAAAGCGTTTTACGCTGGAACTTTGAGAAGATCGTTTGTTTTCTTCCTCTCTCATTTTCATCACCTCAGCAATCATTCTGAACAGATAAGTAGAATTATATACACGAGCGAAAAAAATTTTTTTGAACTTATTTTTTAACAGTGTTTATGTTTTTATGCATGAAGGGTGAAAAATTATTTTAAAAGTGTTTTTACGATATAGGAGGAAATTTTCATGAAAATCATAAAATGGGTGTGGCGGGTGCTCCCGTTTGCCTATATGGCGGCCATTTGGATTATGTCGAGTCTGCCAGCGGATCATTTTGTAAAGCTGCCCGATTCCCAAGTCGACCACTTTATAAAGGAATCGTTGCATTTAATAGAGTTCGCGATTTTGTATGTTTTGCTCGTGCTAGCGATGTTAACTCGCCGCCACGCCTTCACACCGGCGTTGAATATAGCCTGCGCAGTCTTCGCTGCCCTCTACGGCATTAGCGACGAAATCCACCAATCATTCTATTCCTATCGCTCTTCATCGCTATTTGACCTTGTAAAAGACTTCACAGGGATCTTGGTTTGTTTTTATTTTATCAGAGGGGCATTGTTTAAAGGGAAGTTTACGCGGCTTAGGAAGGTACTGGGGCGTGTGTAGCCATTGCAACTTTTGCGGTGGTTATTTTTGATTGTTTGGTGGTTGATGATAGACCCGGTTTCTATATGTTCCTGTAAAAGGTAATTTCATTGAGGTTAAGAATTTACTTGCGATACTAGTCGAATCAATTTGAAGGAGCTCCCGCAGCTCCGCATTCGTGATTGAAGGCTTTACCAGCAGAAAATAATCGTTGATTGTTGGTATATGGGCGGTTTTGGATTTCAGTTTACATTTTGGACAGCACCATGTTCCATGGTGTAAGTTCATAGGTACATAGATACAGATGGGACATTTTACGCCCGGGAGGAGTTCTGATGGAGATAGGTTGAATTGTTTAAGAATATCTGGATTTTCGGGAGTGTGTTTTGCGAGGAGAAGCCGTTTTATTCTTTTCATCTCTTTACAATCTAATTTCTCCTGCTTATTAAAATTTGCAATTTGATCTATTTTGTCTATTAAATCCTCACTATTGCAAATATGCCGAGTGATCTGTTCGTTTCCCGAGGATGATGTGATCGTGGTTTTTTCATTACTGTTTACAACAATATAATGAATTGGTATTTCCGTACAATTATGCTCTTTTAGCCATCCTTTCAGTTTCTTCGCCTGGAGCTTTGCTTGTAATACAGGGTTTTTGATTCTTTCCTCATTCCCGTTCTTTTTACAAGTAGTCTGGTTAAAGTCTTTTTCAAATTTCAACTCCCCGCTAATATTTTTCACTTCAAGAACTAAGGCAAATGCTGAACAAAGGATTAAGTAATCAATTTGAAAATAGTAACCATGATATAATAGTCGTATACCGTGGAAAATGTAGTATTTTTCATCGGGAAGCATGCTTAGGTGAAAGACCAGGGACTTTTCCCCCCGATAGCCAGCCATCCTACTTTTATATTCCGCCACTACTTCAGGATAAATCGGATGGTTGTATGGCAGCCTCCCGCCTTGAAGGAGAACTTCTAGTTTCTGGATTCTTAATGACATCGTGCACTCTTTACAAAACAAACGCATCATTCCTTTCCTTTTTTTTCTATATTTCTTTTCTTCCTCCTCAAATTCCTGCAAAAATCGACACTACTTTGAAAATTATTTCTTCCTTTTTTTCGAAAAACTGGTTTACTGTCGACTTTGAAAAGTTTACTGTCCGGTCCAAGGATTTACTGTCGACTTTCTAACCTTTACTGTCCACTTTCCAAGGTTTACTGTCCACTTTCCCACTATTACTGTCGAACCACATCAAAACCACAAAAATTTCCAATTTCCCTTCTAACCCAAGCTCCTTTATTTAGAAGGAACACTTTTTAAAGCTATTTTCCTTTTCGTAAATCCTATTTAATTACACTTTTTAGAAAAAGCTTTCGATTACTGTCCACTTTGAACAGTTTACTGTCCGGTTCCAAGGATTTACTGTCCACTTTCTAACCTTTACTGTCCACTTCCCTAGGTTTACTTTCCACTTTCCCTCTTTTACTGTCGAACCCACCCAACCTCAACTCCTCCCACCTAAAATCCCATCAAAAAAAGCCAGGCATCTTCCCAACCCAGCCTGGCTCCCCACATATTCACTTCTTCGCAGTAACCGTTTCTAGCATTTGATCCGCCGACGTAATCTCGACTCCCTGATAATAATGCTTCACAATTTCCTTATAATTCTTCCCTTCCATTGCCATTCCGTTAGCCCCGTATTGGCTCATTCCGACGCCATGACCGAATCCCTTGGTGGTAATCACAATATTATCGCCCTTACGCTTCCAGGCAAAGTCAGATGACCGCAGATTCAGTTTATCGCGGATATCGCGCCCGCTCAAAACCTTTCCATTAAATTCAACCTTGCCGACACGTTTCCCCTCTGTCCGGTCGACAATTTTTCCAATCGTTGACCCCGAACCGAGCTTCACTCCAAGCCGCGCTTCAAACTGATGAACCGTCATTACCTTTTGACTGTTAAATTTCGGGGAATTTTTATCCCATGGACTGGATACACTTCTTAAGTATGGGATGTTGCCTGCCCAATAATCTTCCGAGTTTTCCGTATAACCATTACTAGTGGAGAAGAACAATGCATCAATCGGCTCACCATCATAGGCCAAAATTTGCCCAGCCGTTGCTCGAACAGCATTTAAAACCTTCTTCCTTTTCGCGTCGTACTCCATTCCCCATTCCCTTCTTAGTTCATCATCATTCATGTAAACCTGATGGATTTGGGTGTCCGTTACCTGCGCACCTTTAGGGACGCCGAGCGTATCCTTACTTAATAACCTTTTCACGATATATGTTCTCGCTGTTAGTGCCTGGGCCTTTAGGGCTTCTTCCTTAAACTCTGTCGGCATCTCAGCTGATACCACACCAACGAGGTAATCTTCTAATTGTACATTCTCAATTTGGGATTTTGAGGTACGGAACACCGCAACTTCGACGGCCGGATCGGAAGAAGTGGGCACCGCTTTGGTTTCTTTGGCCGGGGTCTTGGTTAAATCCTCCCCTAACTTTCCACTCGCCCGATGCTCATCCGAGAACGGTAACACGAGAACTGCGGGAATAATTAATGTCAAGGCAATGAGGACTGCTGCTAGTACGACGAAAGGTTTGATTTTTTTCATGATAGTGCCTCCAGTTTGCAAATTCACAACCCCGCCTACAGCACAGGCGGGTTGCGTCTCAATTAATACATATGGAGGTGGACAAGCATTTATTACGGTTTTTTTATATAAATAATGAACCTGGTGTCAGGCACTGCTCGTGGACAAATGTCTTTCCATGGTGTCAGGCACCATCCAAACACAAATGTCCACACTACACGTACACTCACACCACACGCACCATACGCGCGCCACGCCACGATTCCCGTAAAATATAAAAAAGGCCCTGATTCTACATCAGGGCCCGTTGTTTTGAGTTTGTTCAACTTTATAGTTAAGATTTGGTCCTAGGCTAGACATATCTGTCCCACCAAATCCGTGCTAAGCTTCCTACTAGAAGAAACTAAGCGTTCATGTCCGATACGTAGTCTTGGACTTCTGTGAATATTTCGTCTGCTTCAGTAATACGCTCGATGTCGGCTCCCAGGCTTGCTAGCTTGCCGTGGAAGTCCACGTAGCCGCGGTCTAAGTGTTTCAACTCGGTCACGCGTGTCATGCCTTCAGAAACCAAACCAGTCAAAATTAATGCGGCAGCGGCACGTAGATCTGTTGCAGATACTTCCGCACCTTGTAAATTGGAAGAACCATTTAAAATAACAGAACGGCCTTCAATTTTGATGTCGGCATTCATGCGGCGGAATTCCTCAACATGCATAAAACGGTTTTCGAACACAGTTTCTGTAATCATCGAGGTGCCGTTTGCGCGAAGCAATAACGCCATCATTTGTGATTGCATATCGGTTGGGAAACCTGGATGCGGCATCGTTTTGATGTCGACAGCCTTCAAACGATCGGTTCCGATGACACGAACACCATCTTCTTCCTCACGGATTGTGATACCCATTTCAACCATTTTTGCAATCAAAGAAGATAAATGTTCAGGAACTGCGCCCTTTACCAATACATTTCCGCCTGTAATCGCGGCAGCTACCATAAAGGTTCCCGCTTCGATTCGGTCAGGAATAATATGGTGTTCTGCGCCAAATAACACGTCCACACCTTCAATACGAAGGGTCCCAGTGCCAGCGCCGCGAACCTTAGCGCCCATTTTATTCAAGAAGTTTGCAAGGTCAACGATTTCTGGTTCTTTTGCCACGTTCTCAATAATGGTCGTACCAACCGCAAGAGTTGCAGCCATCATAATGTTTTCGGTAGCCCCAACACTTGGGAAATCCAAATAAATCTTTGCACCTTTTAAGCGGCCATTAACCTCCGCTTCAATAAAACCGTTTCCTACCTTAACTGACGCTCCCATGGCCTCAAAGCCTTTGAGATGCTGATCGATAGGACGGGATCCAATAGCACAGCCACCCGGCAGGGCCACACGTGCACGGCCATTTCGAGCGAGTAATGATCCCATGACAAGCACAGACGCGCGCATCTTTCGAACATATTCGAACGGCGCCTCATCCTTTAACACTCTGGATGCATCTACTACGACTGTATTGTTTTCAAACGACACTTCAGCGTTTAAGTTGCGTAAAACTTCATTAATTGTGTATACATCGGAGAGTGTAGGTACATCACGAATTACACTTTTTCCGTCACTTGCTAATAATGTTGCAGCGAGTACAGGCAAGACAGCATTTTTTGCGCCTTCTACTTTAACAGTTCCATCAAGCCTTTTTCCGCCGCGGACGATAATCTTTTCCAAGAGTATTCCCCTCCGCGTCCATTTTCTCTATATTAATATTCAATCGTAATGATTGGTGTGCCAACTACGATGGTAGTCTTACCGCCCAATCCTTCGGAGCGTATGCCAATTTGTAAATTCATGTTATCTCTTTGATCATCTATGGAGCCTTTAAACATCGGCGAGTTCGCCGAAACAGACATGAATGTCTCCTCTTTTAACGCTTCGATTTCTTTTGCCTTAAATACGGACAGCAAATGATTCGCTGTCTTGGGTAAAGCCGTATCCATCTTATCACCGACCGTACCTTTCATACAAGAGAAAATTGTTGGTTTCCCTCGAAATATGTCAGACAGCCTAGATTTAAATTGACGGGTCGTGAAATAGGCCTCGGTAGACTTGTTCCACTCTTTACCACTGATACTATATACTATATACGCATTAACCGGTTGTTTTGTGTGGGTTGCCATCATTTGAAGCTTTTCTATGCGGTGTTTAGTCGTTGGAGATACTGCCGTTACTTCCCACTTTTCGCTGGTACTTTTTACAGACCATTCCCAATCAGGAAACTTCGTTTGAAGCTCTTTAGCATATTCCTTAACTTCCTGCTCACTTTTTAGGCCATCCAAATGCTCTCTTGCATAAAAAGTCCAATCATCGAGCAAAATATCTTCGGCTTGTAAAATAGAGCCGATTTTCGTTAAGTCCATTTCTTTTTGAAAAATAGAGCAGATTCCGCCACCGTTTGCTTCAGTTTGGTTCCCAATAACAACCAGGATTAAACTGATGATTGTTATCACGCTCAAAAGGATCTTACGATTTCTCTTCATCTCTACTCCCCCTCATTACCATTGTTACCATGTAGAGGAGTAGCATACTTGGGAAATGTCGTCACTTTTAGACAAGTTCCAAACTTTATGACAATTCATTTAGTTATTTTTCCACATAAAGACGATTGTACTCAATTTATTAACAAATTGGAACATGTACGAAGACCTAAATTTTTACCAATTGTATATTTTGCATGATCAAAGGTAGTTGTCTAGACCATTGGAGATAATCTAGGAAAAAGTTACTAACAGATGATCCGACGAAAATTGCTAATAATATGTAAAGTAAGCGCGCCTGAAATACATGGTTGGGTTTCAGCAATTTTTCTAAACGGATTGCTTGTAGGGCCCACCAGGAAATCGTTATAAAGATTAAATGAGACAGGATACTTAACACGGCAATTTGCCCAAAATCATTTATCACTCGGTAACCTCCTTTTTTCACACAATGTTTATTCTATCACAAAGAAGGTCAGAAAAGTTTCCTTTTGTATCCATTTTTAAAAAATAAACACATTTTCTATCTTTAAAAAAAAATTCACCTTCCTAATGACTCGATTCGAAGGCGAATTTTTATTGCTTTATCTGGTCTCTTGATACGACCTCGGTTTCTAATACCGTACAAAAATACATAAACCACGCACTTACCATTAATTTACCTGATTCCAAACCCTGCCTAGATTTAATGGGACATATACTTTCTCGCCCTGTATTTCCTTGTGTATGATCGGATTTTCAAAATTCGAATCCCAACTATGATCTACTCTAACTTTGCGCCGGGCTCTGATGTTTCCTCCAAAAAAATCACCTAAGTTCACTCTTGAAAATTTCATCCACCTTACCCCTTTCTTCATATGATAAGGGATAGGAAACAAAAGGAAAGTTCCTTTTTGTTTCCTATCATTATACTAACCTAGTAAAACTGTGTTACTTTTATTTTGCAGCGACCACCAATACGCGTCCCCTGTCCAATTCTTTTTCAAATTGTTGTGCTTCTGTATCGGTTAATCCTAAGGATTCCATTTTAGAGCGTAGTTCGTCCCCGCGTGAGCGAAAAACATTTGCGATTGAATCAAAGACGCCTTGCTCGTTTACCCCAATTTCATTGGTATCCAGTGCATCTGACAAATCTTCTGAACGTTCTTTGCCGTGGGCCAATAAGTAGACCTCATCTTTTTCGAACCCTTGATTTAAAAATTGTTCAATTTCCTTTTTTGCTTGAAGTCCATTTTCTACTATTTTTACTTGTGTCATTTTAACTTCCTCCTCAATTTTTAATGTGTGACCATCTTGATTTTGTAAGTAAGTTGAAATGCATCTTGTTGTTCTATTTGATATATAACCCTTTTTAAAAAGTTGAAACCTTTTTTATGAAAATTAGCTGTTCTCCCTAACGATTTTCCCGTCAGTTAAGACGATGAATTGCCGTGCAGGTACTGGAGCTCATCCGCTGTTTGAATGCGTTTATCTCCTCTTTCATCTTCCTTCGGCGTGGAAAATGACTGATCTCCCTGACGACTTGGGATGGTCTCGTCCTCCAGTTTTTCTTGCGCTTCCACAGTTCGTTTCGCATAAGGAAGGGCTTCAAGTCTGTCATAAGGGATATCCTCACCTGTTTCGACACAAACTCCATATGTTCCATTAGTGATCCGTTCTAACGCCTCATTCACTTCTTCGAGGCGACATTTTGCATTTTCAATTAACAGCATTTGTTTTTCTCTTTCCTCTAATTCAGTGGCGGTATCAGCAAAATGATTGTCATAGCTGGTTAACTCCCCAAAATCTTCAAACGTTAATGGCGGGTTGGACTCTAACATTTCGATTGTTTCGTTTTTGATTTTGATTAATTTATCTTTTAAAAAAAGCAGATCTTTCTCTGACAACATGTTTTTCCCTCCCTTTCTTTTCTTAATGGTACATACCCTTTAACGCGAAATTCTAAAACTATAGCGGATAGAATTTTTTTACCAAAAAAGGTTTGTCCATTGAAATAACGGGTACTTACATTAGTAGATTCACATTAAAATTTGAAAGGGATGAATTTTCATGGGATTTATTTGGTCTTTAATTATCGGAGGAATCATCGGGTGGTTAGGTGGTCTTGTCATTGGACGTGATATACCTGGAGGTGTAATTGGAAATATCATCGCCGGATTTATTGGTGCTTTTCTCGGATCGTTCCTATTAGGAGATTGGGGACCTGAAGTGGGCGGTTTTTATCTTATTCCAGCCATCATAGGAGCCATTATTCTCACACTAATCGTTGGCTTCATTTTTAAAAGTATGAGACATACAGCATAATTATAATTGGATAACTTTCACTCAAGAGGCTGCTAATCATGCAGTCTCTTTTTATGTAGCATTTTTTAGACAAAGGAAAACACCTTAAAACAATAAGGTGCTTTCCTTTGTGATTCTTATTTTAAAATAGCAACTATTCCTCGGCTTGTTCAGAATGAGCCCAAACCGAGACACTGCCACCGTTAACAAAGAAGGTGGCAAATCCATCTTCTTCAATTATAATATGATCCTCTCTCGTTCCTGTTAGGTCGACCCATACTTCTCCAGCCCGCTCTTCTCCGACAAACATTCTTTTTTCGCCCTTATCCTGATTGGAAATGAGGACGGCGCAGCCTGAAGACTCCATTTCCTCAAGCCCCAGACGAACCCATCCAATCAGATGGGGGTCATCGAAATAATCCTCTTGTTCACCATAGGCTTTATGGTAACGAGCATAAAGGAGCGGATCCATCGCTGCCTGTTTCCCTTTGATTGGTTCTTCTCCCCCAATGCCAAAATAATCTCCGTAAAATATACATGGCTGTCCATCTTGGCGAAGCAGGATAAGCGCATAAGCACTCTGCTTAAACCAATCCTCCACCCATGATTCAAGGGCTTCGTTTGGTTGGGTATCATGATTGTCCACAAAAGTGACCGCATGTTCTGGATTCACATTCACTAATGTATCATCGAAAATCGTTGTCAGATCAAAATCAGCACCCGCTTTAGACGCTTCATGTAATTTATAATGAAGCGGAACATCAAATAAATTCAGTTTGAAATCAACATTTTCCAAAAATGTTTGGCATGCTTCAAGTTCCGGGACCCAAAACTCACCTAGAACATAAAACTCTTCTCCTCGCTCCTGCCTTACATTATCTACAAAACTTTTAATAAAATGATAATCAATATGTTTAATCGCATCTAAACGGTAACCATTGCATTGTAAAGTATCGGCTAGCCAGTTCCCCCACTGGATCATTTCCTCTTGCACATCTGGATGATTGAAGTCAATATTAGCAAACATTAAATAGTCGTAATTTCCAAATTCATCATCGACATGGTCATTCCACTTTTTACCCTCCCCTACAATCCGAAAAATCCCGGTTTTATCTGTCATTGCGTCGTAGTCTATTCCATTAAAATGTTCAAATCCCCAGTTGAAATTAGAGTACTTGTCCTTTCGATTTGGGAAGGTGAATTTCGTATACCCCTCTATTTCAAACGGCTCAGAAATATCTTCAGTTCGGTCATCCTGGTCCACTTCAATGACTTGAAAAACCTCTGTTTCATCTGCTCCCCCTTTATGATTCATGACCACATCCACATAGACATCCATCCCGCTTTCATGACATGCGGCAATCGAATCCAGCAATTCTTGCTTCGTCCCATATTTCGTGCGGACCGTCCCTTTTTGATCAAATTCACCTAGATCATACAGATCATATACACCATATCCTTGGTCTTCTCCTGATTGACCCTTTGTTACCGGTGGAATCCAAACCGAATCGATTCCTTTCCTTTTCAGTTCGGGAGCCAACTCCTTCAGGCGGTTCCAATGCGAACCATCTGGCTCTACATTCCATTCAAAAAATTGCATCATCGTATGATTTCTCTCCATGAGTGTTTTCCCCTTTTATGATTTTTTCTTCTATTGATTGTTCTTTTCTAAGCTTCCATAAACGATAAGTATGATGGACAATCACCTTCAGAACTGCATACACTGGAACGGCTAGGATTAACCCGAGAACGCCTCCCATACTTCCAGCTGCAAGTAACAACGAAATAATAGTGAGAGGATGAATTTCTAGCTTTCTTCCCATCACCTGTGGTGAGATAATATGCCCTTCAATTTGTTGGACAACCACCATTACGATAAGAACTTTTACGACCATCATCGGTGAATCTAAAATCCCAATAATTAAGGCAGGGATGATTGCAATTATCGGACCGAGAAATGGGATTACATTTGTTAACATGGCGACAATGGCAACAAGAAGCGAATAGTCGAGGCCGATCATTAAATAACCGATGAAAAGCATTGTCCCTAGACAAAAACTGACAAAAATTTGTCCATGAATATAGGAGCTGAGTGCCTCATCCAAATCAGCTAAAATCTTTCGTCCATTTTTCTCCTGCCCTGCTGGTAATATACGAAGAATCAGCCGGGGGGCCTTTTCTCCTTCTTTTAACATATAAAATAAAATAAACGGGACAGTGACAAAGACTGTCACAATCCGTGCCATCATACCGATAAAATTCATAATATTTGATCCAATAACGGCGAGACCCGAGGGTACATTTTTGGAAATAGAATCGGTGCCCTTTTCAAAATTAAAACTTTTATTGTCATATAAACGGTGGACCCATTCATTATCTTGAAGTTCCGTTAATTTCTCCTTGATCGACTCGATAAAAGCAGGTGTAGTATCAATTAAACTATTGATTTGCTTCTGCAAAATCGGTCCAACAAAAAAGACTAATAAACTTATCATGGCAGCTGCCATTAAATAAATCAGGAGGATGGAAAGTGCCCTTGGAACCTTTTTCAATTGAAGAAAATTCACCAGAGGGCGAAATAAGTAATATAATACCCCTGCAATCAAAAAAGGAAAAAAGAGAGTTTGGACTAGTATACCAATGGGCCGAAAAACAAAATTGATTTTCATCCCTACAAATATAATTAAGAAAATAAGCAAAAGTCCGCAGCCCACTCGAAACGCTTTCGTTACCGGCATGTCATCCCCCCGTTCTATTAGATTTTCAAAAAAGCCTTTCATTATAAAATTCCCGAAAATAGACGAGCAAATGATTCTTTTGCCTTTTCAGTAAATCCTCTTTTGTAAAATTCGACTGGGCGAATTCTCAGGCAATCCTCTAGGTCTTCCTCATAATGGGCCACTAGGTCTTGGATGGAATCTGTGCCTATTAAAAATAAATTCACTTCAAAGTTGAGACGAAAACTGCGCATATCCATATTGGCTGTTCCAATTGTGGCAAGGTCCCCATCAACAATCATCACCTTTTTATGGAGGAACCCTTTTTGGTACGCATAAATTTCAATTCCAGAACGCAGAAGTTCAGGTAAATACGACCGTGAAGCATATTGGGTGAGAAAACCGTCATTGGTGTCAGGCACCATGATTCGTATTTGAATCCCTTTTTTGGCAGCAATCCTTAGTGCTGTTCGAATTGCTTGATTAGGGACAAAATACGGCGATGCAATCCAAATCGATTTTGTTGCACATGAGATCAACGCATAATAATGATCACTCATCCGTTCGGTTTCGGGGCCGGTGGCGACGACATGAACCAAACCATCTCCAGCGGCAGGTATGGGTTTCATATAGCGTTCGTCCATAACCAACATTTCCCCACTAACATACCTCCAATCTAATAGAAAAACGGCATGCAATGTTTGGACAGCTTCCCCTTCCAGGACGACATGTGTATCACACCAAAATCCGATTTCCTCGTCTTCACCAAGATATTCGACCCCAATGTTCAGTCCGCCGACAAATCCTACCTTCCCGTCAATGACAACGATTTTTCGATGATTACGGAAGTTAAACTTTTGATTATAAAGGCCGCTTTTAATTGGCAAAAAAGGATGGACCATGATTCCGGCCTCCTTCATTTTTTTAATAGCAGCACCTGAAAGTGTGATACTTCCCATCGCGTCATACATAAGGCGAACTTCTACTCCTTCTTGCACTTTCTTGATTAAGATGTCGAT
Source organism: Bacillus sp. AFS031507 (assembly GCF_002584635.1). Classification (NCBI taxonomy): domain Bacteria; kingdom Bacillati; phylum Bacillota; class Bacilli; order Caryophanales; family Bacillaceae; genus Bacillus; species Bacillus sp. AFS031507. The sequence goes on along the minus strand of NZ_NUOW01000007.1, from coordinate 156,320 downwards.
GATCTCACTGCCTAATCGGTCATCTCGGAAAATATAGTATTCCATATGGATAAAATCGTTTGCTTTCTTAAGCGCACTTTTCATTTCTCGAAAAGTTTCCTCGCCATTTTTTAATATTTTTGTCTTCGTGTTGGTATTCGTTGGTGTGCAGGTCGCCCGATCCAAATAGTGAGCGAAATGATGCTGGTGATGATTAAGCTGCGAAAACTCGACTTTCTGTTTTTCCCTACTAATTGTTTCAAACACTTCACGATCTTTGATGCGCTTACTTTTAAAGAGGTAGCCTTTTAAAAATAATTGCCCGGAATAGACATAGATGATATATCCGAGTACCGGTAAAAACACTAATATATGTATCCACAAAAGCGTGTTTTGCGCCGTCCGATTTTCGAGCATCAAGGAAAACACTGTAATCAAGATAATTACGCCGTAGAATGCCATTGATATCATTTTCGGCAGGAAAGGAACGTCTGTAAAAAACACCAAATATGCTAGAGCAATCATCATAATGACAAAAACAAATTCCATTCTCCGTTTTTTCATAACGTTGTTCTCCCCCATAATTTAATTAGATACCCTTATGGGGTAATACCCGATTTATACGAAGATTAATCCTGCTCCTAAAAAAAAGATGCCCGCCCCCCGCAATTGAGGGAACAGTCACCTACGCCTTTCGATAAACTTTCTTGGAAAAATTTATTATATGGTTTCAAACGATGTAGTACGGGGTATGGAATAGATATCAACACTATTCCACTAAACGGAGGTAATGAAGATGGCAAAGGTAAAAGATAAAAATAGTTTAGTAACAGAGACTCTCAACACACAGGTAGCTAATTTCTCAGTTCTTTATATGAAGCTGCACCACTACCACTGGTATGTAAAAGGTGAAAATTTCTTCACCCTGCATCCTAAATTTGAAGAATTGTATAAGGAGTCGGCACTCCATCTTGATACCATCGCTGAAAGAATGCTGTCACTAGGCAATTTACCAACGGCGACACTAAAGGAGCAATTACAGGTCTCTTCCATCAAGGAAGCCACAGGCGACGAAAATGCCGCGGGAATGATCCAGACACTGGCTGATGATTTTAACACCGTCTGCACCGAGCTTACAGATGGAATCACCTTAGCCGAGGACAACGATGATCAACCTACGGCCGATCTGTTCATTGCGATTCGCACGTCCTTAGAAAAGCACCGATGGATGCTCGAAGCCTATCTGGCAGAATAAATAGAAAAGCGTAAGCGCCTTGCTCAGGGGCGACAGGCATAAGACGAGCCGGCGAGAAGGTTGCTCTTTAACCTTCTTGACGGATTGGCTTATGACCCCGAGCCCCTAGGCGCTGAAGCTAGACAGTTATCTATGTTCAAAAAGTTTCTTATCTTTTAAAAAGGGTGTCAGCTTTACAGCTGATGCCCTTTTTCTCTCTCACAGGCACTGTGAACGAAAAAAACAAAACACGTATCCAAAAACGGTTGGATACGTGTTTTGTTACGCTTATAATAGTAGGTTACAAGAGTTGACCGATAATATAGGTTAAGTCATCATTCCGTGTTTTGGTATACATTTTTAAATGATTCGACATCTCCTCAATCGATCGAATACTTGATAATAAATGTTTAATGGCGGGAATATAAATCCCGTCCGTATGCATAATAAACTTCGCATCTTTTTCATACGTAAACGTTTCAATTCCATATTTTTGCGGCTTTCCAGATAAATATCCATAGACAGGGACTGGATTGAAAAATTGACCTGAGGGCGAATAAAGAACAAAGCGAATGTTTCCTACGGAGCTATAAGTAATTTTTTTAAGTAAAAAGTCTACCTTAAAAAGAGATACGGTTGCACCTCTTTTATCCTTAAGGACTTTATTACAATAATCGATTAATACATCGACCTCTTCATAATGGTATTGTTCTACCACTTCCCGAATCGCGTTAGACGAGGCATGTGCGTATATCCCGCTTCCCAAACCGTCCGCAACGGCACAAATGAAGTAATTATCCGTTGTCTTAATAAAAAAACTATCGCCGTTACACACATTACCTTCCTTTTGAATCTGATACACTAAGGTTTGAATATATTGATTTGATTCAAGTTCAAGCATTTGTTACTCCTGTATTGGCATCCTCTTTGTTTAGTGCCTGTCGTAATTTTTGAATCGCCTTTTTTTGAAGTCGAGATACATGCATCTGAGAAATCCCCAAAGACTCTCCTGTTTCTTTCTGACTCTTATTATCGATAAATGTATAACGGAGAATTTCTATTTCACGTTCTGATAGAACATGCAGAACACTCTCAAGCAAGAGCCTTTGGTCGACTCTTTTGAAACCATCGTCATGCGATCCGATGGTGTCGAGTATTGTAACCGTGCTGCCGTCTGAGCCCGTCTCAATCGAACGATCCACAGATACAGCTTGATAACTTTTACCCATCTCCATTGCTTCTAATACTTCTTCTTCCGAAACGTCCAAATGCTCGGCAATTTCATGGATCTTTGGTGACCTTTGATGTTTATTGGTCAGTTCATCGACAACTGTCTTTATTTTCGTCCATAATTCCTTTACCCGCCTCGGGACATGGACTCCCCATGTTTTATCCCTTAAGTAACGTTTGATTTCTCCAATAACGGTCGGTATTAAAAATGTTTCAAAGGATGATCCAAGTTCCGGATCATATCTTCGTATTGCACCCAATAGACCGACGATTCCTATTTGCATGAGATCCTCATGAAAGTTTCCGCCTTTTGAATATTTCATCACAAGGCTTCCGACTAGCGGAGTATAGTGGTCTACTAATATTTCTTGAGCTGACTTACTCTCATTTAGCTGAAAGTCTTTGATTAGGGCGTTGATTTCTTCCTTAGTTCTCTTCATAGTTTGAAATGGTTGTGTCATGATTTACACGCTCCCCACTTAAATACTTCACCATGAAGACCGTAACTCCGGAATGATCAAATACATGGACTTCATCCATAAGCGTTTCCATCAAATATAGACCCAACCCTCCCTCCACTAGTTGGTCGGTTGTAGTTGAGGCGGAATATGGGCCTAGTTTGTCCCTTGTCTGTTCAAAATTAAAACTCTCTCCATTATCAGTGATCATAATTTCTAGTTTATTTTCATAAATTCCAAATCCAACAATTGTTTCTCCGCCGGCGTTATCTTTGTAAGCATGTTGAACGGCATTCGTACATGCCTCACTGACGGCAATCTTTAAATCTTCAATCTCCTCATATGCGTATCCCATTCTGCTGGCAATTCCTGATAACGTTAATCGGATTACCCCTACATATTCCGGCTTAGCAGGCATTTTCACTTCAATGTAGTCAACTAATTGTTTCATTGTACCCCACCTCTGAGTTCGTAGAAATATCAATGATATTACTTAAACCTGTAATTTGAAAGAGCCGTTCCAAGCGATCCGACAAGTCCACGAGCTTTAATTCACCATCATTTTTCATTATTAGTTTGAATAAACCAATAAATACACCTAGGCCAGTACTATCAATATATGACACATCTTTTAAACTGACGATCAGTGATTGGTTTTGCTCTTCAGCGAGTGGTAATAATTCCTCTCGTAGCTTTGGTGCAGTGTATGCATCTATTTCTCCTGCAACAAAAACGAATGTCTTCCTATTATTTTGGTGTTTATCAACTTTTAAATCCATTCATTATCACCTCAGGAATTTAATCTATTTTTATGTACTTACCCGCACCCATGGAAGATTAAACCTTTCTTCGAAAAATAATTAGCGTAAAATCATCATTCATTTCAAAGTTCTGCATCTTTTCCAAATCTCGATAAATTTGTTCAACCATTTCTTGAGCGGTTAATTGCTTATATTTTTGAATTAAGTCAGTTATCACCGAACGTTCGATAAAACCATCTTCTGTTCTTACTTCCGTCACTCCATCCGATAATAAGACAATCATATCCCCGGGTTCGACTTGTTTTTGATACTGCTCATATGTAAAGTTCTGGTCCACGCCTAATACTAGACCTTTTGTCACGAGATCCTCAAATGAATTCGTAACGGAATGATAATAGAATCCTTGTTCATGCCCTGCTGCACCATAGGTAAAGGAATGGTTAACTGTATCGTACATCCCATAGAACATGGTAATAAACATACCTTCATCGAGATTATCTTCTACGACTCTATTTATACTTTCTAAAACAAAGTGAGGACTTTTCCTAGACTCTGGTAAACTATCGATTGCATACTTGATCATCGACATACAAATGGCTGCAGGTATTCCTTTACCAATTACATCTGCAACGGCTATATGAATACTTTGCCCCTCTTGAATAAAGTGATAAAAATCCCCATTCATTTGTTTGGCAGGAATACTTGTTGCCCCAATATCTAACTCGTCCATTTGAGGAATAGATGTTTCTAGTAAATTTTCTTGAATGCTTGCTGCAATCTCAATTTCTGATTTTATTTCCAGCTGTTGATCCCGCATGCATTGATGCTCCTGGTAGGCTAAGCCATAGTCTATCATCACCTCTAAAAGAAAATCAAAGGACAATAAGACCTCTTTTTGAATATCCGGAAAAATTTCTTTCAACGCTTCACTATGTAAACTGACAATTTCCTCAGGAGAAATTTGCTGTAAAATCGATTTTCTACTAAATAGTTGTGCTTGGTACAAAGCTTTTTCGGATGATTCTTTCAGATAACTGCGAAGCAAATGCCGATACCTTGATTTGAAAATTTCCATAGCAAGCATCCTCCTAACGAGTCCATTTTACCGTCTTAATAATTGTACCTTCCTCTAGTGAAGAGGTAATATCAAATTCATCCATTAAGCGCTTAACCCCCGGTAATCCCGCTCCTAACCCACCTGATGTGGAATATCCATCTTCCATCACTTTTCTAATATCCTGAATTCCTGGTCCATTATCAGCAGCGATCACCTTTATCCCACGTTTATCACGTCCATCTATGCGTTCAATCCGTATTTCACCTTGCCCTGCATATAAATAAATATTACGTGCAAGCTCAGAAATCGCTGTCGTGATTCTTGCCTGGTCAACTGTACCAAATTCAAGCTCCTTGGCAATATTTCTTCCTAGTTGCCTAGCTGCAACGATATCCCATTCGTTAAAAATTTTCACATAGGATTCGTTCTCCATGCTTTCTCCCCCAACTCCCGTTGTAGTGTTTCTAACCCCTTTTCTAAATCTAGTGCTGTAAGCACCTCTTGAAGATGGATTCCTAGTTCAACTAATGTAATGGCTACAGCTGGTTGGATGCCCGTTAAAACTACTTTTGCCCCCATCAGTTTGGACATACTAATAACATCGCCTAGTACTTTTGCAATAAACGAATCAATCACATCTATAGACGTTAAATCGATGACGACACCATTCGATCCTGTTTCATGGATTTTATGAAGCAAATCTTCTTGAAATTGTATTGCCGTTTGATCATCAAGTTCCCACTGAATAGAAATAAGCAGGCAGTTATATAACTTTAGTATAGGTATTCTAGCGACCATTATTATTCCTCCGTTGATATGACCTTTCGATTCGTCATTTCCAAGGCAGCCTCAATTCCTTTTTGTAAGCTATTTTTGGTGATGACTTGAGTTAAATTAATTCCTAAATTAACGATTGTTTGTGCAATCTCTGGACGAATCCCAACGATTAAACATTTTGCTCCTACTAATCTTACGGCTTCGGATGCCTGAATAATATGGTGGGCAACCATCGTGTCTACGACAGGAACTCCTGTGATATCAATTAAGACAACTTGGGCGTGATGCTTAACAACCCCTTGTAATAAATTTTCCATAATCGACTTTGCTCTTTCTGTGTCAATGGTTCCAACTAACGGCATGATCGTAATATTATCAAAAATCGGGATAAGCGGTGCAGATAGCTCTTGAAGCGCAATTTTTTGTAAGGATACAGTTCTTTGCCAAGTTTCCGCATACTGATTAAACACTGCAACGTTGATCGGACTAATCCATTTGTCATAATCCAAAATAAATTCAACTTGTTCTTTTTCTGAAGTCTTATCTGCCATGGGAAAGAAAACAATTTTTCCAAATTCACTTAAACTGTCCATAATAAAACCTAATGTCCAGCCGAGTTGAACTATTTTTTGAGTAAATTCAATTATCTTGCTTTCACTATTTTTCTGTTGATTGGTAGAACTATTAATTAGTAAATTTATATAATCATTACAAATATTGATATAGACTTTCTCTGATATCACATTAGCTGCTCTTTGTTCATCCATAAGGATTAGTTTTTCTGACCACTCTTTTAAAATTTGCTCCCGGTTTGTTTGAATATATTCTACTATTTGATTTGCTTTTTTCATCATTTCCCACCTAAACTTTTCTTCGCTATTCGAAGAATTACTTATTATGTAACATTATACCAATTTATGCTAGCTAAATAATGAATAAAATAGCATAGGTTCATAGCCCTAATATCTTTGATGTTTCAAATGAAGAAAAAGGGGTACACACAAGGTAGAACTAAATTTCAGGGAATATGGGTTTGTTGTTAATTGACCTAAACTCATTTTTTCAAATAGGAGGAGACGCAATGGATAAAGAGAAAATGCTCCAACAGTTTAAGGATTATGGATTTGAACAAGTGGAGTATTTAGGGAACTCCACGTTTCGATTGCATATCATGAGTGATGTGACAGGAGCTTCCTACCCACTGTACGTAAAAACAGCCACTTCTGAAAAAGGCGGTATGTTCGTTCATTTTGAGGAAGCCGACTTTGAAGAAAATGACACCGTCCCGCTCCAGGTCCGTAGTGCAGCACTCGATATGCTGAAAGAATTAAAGCTATTATCCGTACCCCCATCAGTAGAAAAAAACAATAATGGCTCTATGGCACGGGATTTAGGCGAAATGAAGAAACTCGGCAAGGAAATGAGCCATATGAAAACCGGTACTCAGCAACTGGAAGAAGAAAATCTGATTCCTGATCCGCTCCAATAGCAGCAACATCCTCGTAACGGTCCTCTATAGGGGGCCGTTACTTTTGTTTGGACAATCACATGAAAGAAACGAGGCCTGGCACAAGTCGAATTTAAAACGCGAACATGACGAGTGATTATTCACTCGTCATATCCTTATTATTCAATTATATTTTTATAGTTCCTTACAAGTTAGGCCGACTTATAGGTTCGATTTTGTTTCCTGATTGTTAGAATTGGCGTTCTTATCCTTTTTCTCAGTCTCTTGATAAGGTTCTTGCCTATAATTCTTGGAATTGAGATCGTCCCCAGGCTGTCTCATCTCTTGAGCGTTGTAATTTCTAGACTCAGCCTCTCTTCCTGGCTGTCTTATCTCTTGATTGAAATTCCTAGAATCGCCCTCTCTATCTGGCTGCCTCATTTCTTCATTAAACTGCCTAGAATTGGATTCGTCACTTTGCGGATTTTCAAATTCCTGATATGCATCTTGTTCGGGTTTCTTAAAAGTAGTATCATCTTTACGGCCTGCTTCTTCCCTACTGATTGTCTCACTAGTATTCTTTGCCATTTGATTTTCCTCCTTTTAATTTTTAAAATTTTACTTCAGGTTAACTTGTAACCTTAATTATGTTGTACCACCCTTTGTAGGAACCTAAACTCTTTTTGATAGATTTGTTACTTCTGAACTATCTATCATCTATCGAAATCCTTTTCTATCAAGGCAATCATTCCATTATTTAAAAAACGATCCTTTCTTTTTCCCTCTTAATAGGTCACCTGTCCAGCCATTAAATTTCAAAAATCCATAAAGCAGGATGGTTGAGACTCCAATTAGAATGACGGACATCGTATAGCCGAACTTCCATTCTAGTTCCGGCATATGCTTGAAATTCATCCCCCATAATGACCCAAACGCCATGACTGGGGTAAAGATCGTTGTGATGACCGTTAAGGTTTTCATAATTTCATTTCCACGATGGGAGGAGATGACTTCCTCCAAATTAATGATTGAATCAAGCTCATGTTCATATTCATTGAGCAATTCAACCGCCCGGTCAATCCGTTTACACGTCGTCTTAAAAATATCTCCCGTGCTTACCTCATTTAGATTGATCTCCTCTATCCCCATTTTTAACTCTTTTATCGGGATTAATAGATTCTTCCAGACTAATAGTTCATGCCTTTGCGTATAGATTTTTTCAAGAATACTCGTTTCATTTCGTTTCCGCACACTCCAGATTAGTGTTTTTAACGCATCTTCAAATTGATCGATCTCATACAACATTTCATTCATAAGTTCTCCCAAAAAAATTAAAAAGCCATCAACCGGGTTTTCCGTTCGATCAATGAGCCTGAGAAGGTCCTCCGTATGGATATGTTTAAAGGAAGACAGCCTAAGATCAACTGTAATCAACTGTTCCGTACTAACATAAAAATGAAAGATTTTATAATCTAGTTCCTCTTCAAAATTTTGCTGATAAATAAGTGAACCGGTCACAACCTTACTTCCATTATCAAGTGTTTTAATCCGTAAGAAGTTTGTTTTATGTTCCTGCAGCTGTTCCAGCCATCCGGTGCTCCCGCAGTTAACATTTTCAATAATTGGTCCTATTCGTTCCCTGTCGTTTTTGTCAAATTGATACCACTTCCATTTGTTCGGTCCGATAGTTTTCTCCATAGACTCTCCTTTTGATAAAAGTTTTCCTAATTAAATCCCCTAATTTTTAATAAATGAAACATTAAAAATAGGTTTTAAATGTAAGGAAACGGGTATGAAAGGATAAATAGAACTTAGTTGAAATGAAGTCCTATTTTAAGAGATTGTTAAAATCTAAAGGAGGTCTTGATATGAAACGAGTTTTGCCTATTACATCATTGGTTGTGGTTGGAATGGGGGCATCTGCAGCGATGTGGTTATCTTCTAAACCAAACAGAGTAAAAGCAGAAAGTGTCTTAAGAGACTGGAAACGTAAAATTAAACCTTCTCCTTTTGATAAAAGTGAAACACTCCCGATTGAAAAAGGAGGACACCCACACCCACATGATCTAGAAGACAATAATATGGTCAGCGAAGGGGCTATGTATTCGGTTCAATTTTTTAATGAGAAAATGCAGTGATAATCGGTTGGGGCACGTTACTGCCCCAGCTAATTTTTTGACCATTTGAGGTGGCAAAATGAATTTATTTTTTTTACTCATCTATTTCATCATCATTACAGCCGTTATCGAAATTTACGTGGTTTTATTTCGGTTAACAGGGCTCAAATTGGAGATTTCAAGGTTTCAGGTCATATCTTTAATGACAGGCACTGGCTTTACTACAGGAGAATCCGAGCTTATTTTAGGTCATCCCATTCGAAGAAAACTTGCCACTTTCCTGATCCTGTTTGGAGCCTTCTCTCTTGCAGTGATTATTTCATCAATTAGCAATTTCCTTTCTGACGATCTTAGAATGAATCACATTTTATTTGTAGCAGGTGGTGTCCTGCTAGTCTTTGGGGTATTAAAGCTGGCATGCATCCAGAAATTATTATCGAAATTATTTCATAAAAAAATGAAACAGAATATTGAGCTTGGTGATTTGCCCATCCGGGACGTATTTTTAACAGACAAGGAAGATTATCTACTAAAACTGCATATCTATAAAGACTCCTCTCTCGCTTTCAAAACGATAAATCAAATAATAATCGAGCATGATCAGTTAGACTTCGTTGCCCTATTCATCAAAAGAGGTGAATTGAAGATTAGAAGAAACATCTACAACGAAAAAATCCATGAAGGAGATCAGCTGTTTTTATTTGGAGAAAAAGAGGTCATCACCGAGTATTTTAAAGATGATATGAACATCATGGAGGAAAATTTAAAGAATCAGCATCATACTTCGTTAACTAGGCAGTTTAGTTGAACAAAACACTTTAGGACAAAGGACATAATGTGCAGCATAAAAAGCAAATAGAACAAAAAAATCATCCCGGAGGACCTCAGGGATGAACTTTTTATGTTCTTATCTTTTTTTTTTCAAAAAAAAATGTTTCGTTGTTCCACAAAGCGGGTATTGATACTTGGCAGGGTGTAATTTAACAGCTATTGGAAAGGTATAATCTTTTGCGAAGCTTTGAAATAACATTTTTTACATAAAGAGGAGGAATAAACTTTGAATAACTTTTATGACACTAAAAATATTTCGGCTTATATTATCGAAAACAAAGAAGAATTTCAGAATAAGCTGTTATCCGAGGCTGTCAATGTTGCCTCTAATATTGAGCGTATTTTACAAGCTGGAAATATTGATCTTTTGAAAAACGCTCAAAGGCTAGTTCTTTACGTTGTGGAAAATAGAACAGATGAACTTATTGCTTTTGCTAATGAAGAAGGAGTGGCTTGGGCGAGACATTCTTTAACTCTGGCGTTCAAACTAGAATGGGTACATGCCATCAGACGTACCTTATGGCATTTCATAAAACTTTATGATCAATTAAATGAGAAAGGCAATTATATTGAAGATTTTTTCGAATTGGAACATAAGGTTAATGATGGGATTGATGAATTTCTAAACACCTTTTTCATCAGCTATTCACATTTTAAAGATGAATTAATTCTTTCACAAAGGAAATTAGTTGAACATCTCTCGGTTCCCATCATACCAGTTAGCACAACTGTAGCTGTATTGCCGTTGATTGGTACGTTTGATTCTTATCGAATGGATATTATTGAAGAAAAAGTTTTAACGGATATATCAAGGTTAAGGATTCTGACATTGATTATTGACCTTTCGGGAATATCGGACATGGACGAAGGTACCATTTCTCATTTTCAAAGAGTATTGATTGGTGTAACGTTGATGGGTGCTAAATCAATCATAACTGGATTACGCCCTGAACTTGTAAGAAGAATGGTTAATTTTGGAATTGACCTTCACAGTTATACAGAGACAAAAGCAACGTTACAGCAAACATTAAATGAACATCTTGTTGTTTAAGACTCACAGGATTTAGAATGAAATAATTAGAAGAGCTTGGATATTCCAAGCCTTCTTTTGTTTTAAATCTTTTTTACTTCTAAATTCGAAATGTGATAACCACTGATTGTGTGGACTTTGAACAGATATCCTTCTTGTACAACTTCACTTCCTTTTTGGGAGTCAAGGTTTTGTGATAGAAACCAGCCGCCAATTGTAATTATTCCTGCAGTCGCTAAGTTCGTACCGAGTAAATCATTTACGTCCTCTATTAATAGTTTTGCATCTACTAAATAATGGTTCTCCTTGATCTTTTGAATCTCTGCCACTTCATCCGCATCAAATTCATCTCTAACTTCTCCGACGATTTCCTCAATAATATCTTCAACCGTAACCAAACCAGAAGTCCCACCGTATTCATCTATTAGGATGGCCATATGGGTACGTTCTTTTTGCATTTTCACCAATAAGTCATGAATGGGAATGGTCTCGATCACGTAAATAACAGGATTGATATAGGATTTTACCTTCAACTCTTCCGTATTACCTTTATTCATTATTTTTGCTGTTAAGAGTGCTTTAACGTTTATGATTCCGATGATATTATCTATATCACCGTCCATTACTGGATATCGAGTATAATTTTCGCTTTTCACCCTCTTAATAACTTCATTAATCGTGTCGTCCACCGTAAGGCTGCTAATCTCCGTGCGAGGGACCATGATTTCTTTTGCCAATCTCTCATCAAATTCAAAAATATTGTTTACATATCGTAATTCATTCTGATTAATCTCGCCGCTCTTATAGCTTTCTAACAAGAGGATCCGCAGCTCTTCTTCAGAATGAGCTGATTCCTGTTCGGATGCTGGATTTAAGCCAAATAGACCGGCCAGCATACGGGCAGAGCCATTTAATAGCCAGATAAACGGAAACATGATTTTGTTAAACCATATGATTGGCCGTGAGAAGAAAAGTGTTACAATCTCCGCTTTTTGAATTGCTACTGTTTTAGGCGCCAATTCACCAATTACTACATGTAAAAAGGTAACTGAGGCAAAGGCAAGCCCAAAGGATAAAATATGTGTAACAGATTCATTTAGGTTGAGTACCGTTAACAATGGGTGCAGCAGCCTTTCTACCGTTGGTTCTCCTAACCATCCCAGCCCGAGTGCCGTTACTGTGATTCCCAGTTGGCAGGTTGAAAGGTATTCATCGAGATGTGATACTACCTTTTTAGCTGCTACAGCACCCTTCTTTCCTTCCGCAATCAATTGATCAATCCTAGAGGGGCGTACTTTTACGATGGCAAATTCGATTGCGACAAAAAATCCAGTAAGTGCGATTAATAGTGTGATTAAAAGTAAATTTATTATCATCAAGAGAAGTTTCACTCCCTCTCTTTTATTAAAAATAACAATCCGAAATCATCTGAGTTTCGGATTGTTATTCGTGCGATCAGGTAACAACCTGTCCCTTTTTCTTAAATCTTTTATTCTACTATTTTCTTGTCTATTTTATTATCTAGCTTACCTAAATATTTCGTGGCAAATTCCTTTCCTCCTAGACCGAAGGCGAGGCCGAATGCTAATGCTACTCCACCTAATACGAGAATAAAGGCAGCATTTACGATGGAATGAGCAACCCCAAGCTGGTCTAATGCCATAAAGACAGTAACTGCAAAGATTGCATATTTCCCAACAGCTGCAAGTGTCCGCGAGTAGCTGTTCTTTAAAATGTTTTGTAAAATACGTTCTACTAAATGACCTAAATATAATCCAACTCCTAAAATAACTAGTGCAGCGAATAACATCGGTAAATAAGCAATCACGCCTGTTGCAAGAGTCACTAAGAACTCTAAGTGGACAATTTGTAATGCTTCCACTGTAAATAATAAAACAATCACTATTTTTGCGAGCATACCAACGATTTGTGAAAGATTGTACTTGGATTGCTCTGGATTTAATGAGCCAATGCCCATATGGTGAAATAAATTATTAAATCGTAAGCGCCAAAGCATTTGAGTAACCATTTTTTCGACCCATTTTCCAAGCCATAAGCCCACCAATATTAAGATTACCGCAACAGCGATGTTTGGAATGAGGGAGAGCACATGATGAAGCATCGTTATGGCCGGGTCGGAAATTCCTTTTAGGTCGAGTTTTTCTAGGGCTGTAATAATCGTCGGAATTAAGATTAAGATAAACACAATATTGCCAATCATACTTGAAAGTGTGGTTCCCTCACCTGTCGGGCTCAACCCAAACCGTTGACCAATTCTCTCTGTACCAATACTTCTTAAAAAGTTGGTTAGAATATCACGGACAATTTTAGCAATAAGCCAGCCGACAAAGACAATCAGTGCGGCAGCAAATAACTTGGGTATAAAGGCAAGCAACGTTGATAGGGTGTTTGCGAAAGGTTCAGAAACACCTTCCATTTGCAATGCATCTAAGACTCCTGGTAAAAATAGTAAGAAAACAAAATAGAAAAGAGCTTTTGCGATACTGTTTACCTTACTTACAGCATCCGCTGGATTATTTGTCATCTTCCATTTGACTAAAAGACGTTCAAAATGAAACATTGCAGAGGCCTTTTTAAAGAGCATACGAACGAGTGAGGCAACTGCCCAAGCTAGTAGTAATATTAGAGCAGCTTTTAAAACGTTCGGAATCGCTGCTGTAATGATTGATAACATTTGAACCAGTGGTGTGGCAATCAAGCTTAAGTTCAGCATATTAAAAAAGATAATCCACACAAACACTAGTAAAATATAATAAACAATTTTTCCAATAATCACTTCAGAGGAGTATTTTCTCTTTTCAAAGTTTGAAAAAAGCTTATCATCAAAGCGTGTTTTCTTTAAAATGGCCTCGACACCTTTTCCGATACTCTTTGCAATCAGCCAGCCAACCAATAATACAAGCAGGGCAAACAGCAAGTTCGGAAGCTGATTAAAATAAGAGTACCAACCCGTCATCATTTGATTCATATCCATCGTATCGATCTCCTTTTCCTAATTTTTCAGTTTTGTTATGATACTTTTTTTGTCGCAACAATGACCAGACGCCCCATGTCTAATTCTCCTTCAAATTGCTGGGCTTCAAAATAAGATAATCCTAAAGATTCCATGTTGGAGCGTAGTTCATCCCCACGAGAACGAAATACATTTGCCAATGATTCAAAGACACCCTGATCATATACCTCCATACCATTTGTATCAGTTGCATCTGTTAGATCCATTGAACGGTCTTTGTCGTGGGCCAATATGTAGACCTCCTCTTTTGTGAAACCCTGATTTAAAAATTGAACCACTGACTTTTTTGCTTGAACCTCATTTTCTACTATTTTCACTTGCTTCATTTTTACTACCTCCTAGAGTTGTAGAATCATAATAAACAGCTTCAACTTATTTACGTAAGTAAGTTTTCTATTGGATATATAACCCTAATAAAAGAAATGAAACCTTATTTTTTTACTAGTTGGTTCATACTCCATCAATAAAAAAATTTTTCAAATGGGAATCAGAGGCATTAAAAAAAGGGCCTTTAATTGAAAGAAAACGATTTTTTATTCTGGTATGGATCATCCATACCCTACTCTCGAAAAAAATGAGGTTTCGTATTTTATACAGTGGGAATATAACCAATATGCAAACGAAAGGGGCTGAAAGGTATGAGTTTAATAGCAAATCCAATAACCATATTGGCACCATTAACCTCCCACGTTTACTTATTGGATGAGATTTCATTGCTTAACAGCAGATAGCGCAGCTCTTGGCACTTCTAAAAGATACTTACCGTTCCATTAGAAGGAGGAATCAGCAATGACTAGGAATTGGAAGAAAAAATTATTAGTTGGTGGAATGGCTGCTTCCCTTACATTCGGCGGATTAGCCGGTTGTGGAGATGGAGTCGACCAAGATAATGGCATTAGTGATGGACAACAAAAAGATGCCGTAGATAATGATACACAGAAGGAAGCAAACGGAACGATGAAGGACGCGAAGGCGAACATGAAAGAAGCTATGAATAATGTAGAGAAAAAATTAGAAGATAACGGTGTTGGTGATGGAGTAGATCAAGATAATGGTATTAGCGATGGTGAAAAGAAAGATGAACTAGATAATAAAAATCCATAAGAACAAATACTAGGAGGGTAAACAATATGAATAAGGATAAATTGTCAGGTAATGTAGATCAAGTAAAAGGTGAGGCTAAAGAGCAATGGGGTCATTTAACAGATAATGATTCAAAGGTAGCAGAAGGAAAAATGGATAAAGCAAAAGGCAAAGTAAAAGAAGGCGTTGGCGAAGTAAAAGATAAACTATCAAGATAGTAAACATTCACATTGGCAGCCTATTGATGATACTACTATATTCATTTTTTATAAAACATCCAAATTTTAAATAAGAGGAGGAGTAAAATGAACAAACATGAAAAAAACATTGTAGGTGTTTATCAATCCGAACAAGAGGCTATTGCCGCAATTGAGGATCTTGTAAAATGGGGATACGATAAGTCAGAAATCAGTGTAATCGGTAAAGATCACAATCACGTTGATTACGTTACCGAAGAAACAGGCACTGCAGTCGAAGATACCGCAGCAACAGGTGCGATTACAGGTGGGGCACTTGGTGGAGCAACAGGATTATTAGCTGGACTTGGCGCTCTTGCCATACCAGGTATTGGTCCGATAGTTGCCGCAGGTCCTATTGCCGCAAGCATAATGGGTGCATTAACAGGTGCAGGTTTAGGAGGTTTAACTGGAGCACTAATCGGACTTGGAATTCCAGACGATGAAGCAAAGTATTATGGGGAGTCCGTTGAAGAAGGTAAGATCTTAGTCCTGGTCAAGAAACGAGAAGACTCTGCCCATAATATGATCGACAGTGAAGAAGAGATTCCTTTAGACGTGGAACCAACACCTGATCATGAGGAAAACCGATTCAATACGATTAGAAATCGAAACCCTGCCTTGAGTAACAAATATTAAGTAAATAATAGATACAAAAAAAGAAGAGGTTCCCCCACCTCTTCTTCTTCATATTCATATAAAACCCCTTTAAATTAACCGGCCGCCTTCCCCCAAGCAGCCTAACTCTCCCTTAACAACTAGCTGAAAAAGTCTGCTAAGATATCAAGGTTATTTTGCATAAAATCTAAAGCGATATTCGGCATCACACCAAACAGCACCGACCCAACCACAGCAACAATCAAGACCACAATAATTCCGAATGGAAGATTGAACTTGCTGTCATCACTTGCCGGACGGAAGAACATTTGCGTCATCACGCCGAAATAGTAGAAATACGAAACGACCGTCGTCGCAATCATAATCGACGCAAGCACATAATGCGGTGTACCATAAAATGCCCCGATAAAGATGTTTAATTTTCCAATGAAACCAGCTGTACCCGGGAAACCTGCCAACGAAACAAGCAGTAAGCCCATCACGACTGCAAGCACCGGCGAGCGGCGATACAATCCAGCAAAATCAGCAATCTTCGTTGAACCTGTTTTTTCGCTAACCACCTGGATGACCGCAAACGCGCCAAGGTTCATGAACAAGTAAGCGAGCAAGTAGAACCAGATCGAATAAAACATATTCGAGCTTAAAGATGTTAACGCCACTAAAATATAGCCGGCATGAGCGATACTTGAGTAAGCAAACATCCGTTTTATGTTCGACTGCTTCAAAGCAATCACGTTACCAATAATCATGGTTGCCCCAGCGATAAAGGCGATATAGTCCTGCATCTCTAGCAAAATCGGCATTTGTGGATTTCCAACCGATGCGGCTGAACCAAATACTGTTAACAAAATGCGGAGCACAATCACAAAGCCCGCTGTCTTCGAAACCACACTTAGAAAAGCGGTAACTGGTGTTGGCGCCCCTTGGTAAACATCAGGTGCCCACATATGGAACGGAGCCGCACCCAATTTAAAGGCTAATCCAACAAAAACCATCAAAAATGCCAAGGTTAACAAGTACGCTTGCTGGCTATCCGTAACCGTGGACAACCGGCCGGCAATGTCGAGCAAGTTGGTTGAGCCTGTTAAGCCATAGATATAGCTCATCCCAAACAACGTAATCGCCGTCGAAATTCCGCCATTGATGACGTATTTCATCGCTGATTCATTAGACTCTAAATGATACTTGCGGATCCCCGCTAAAATATAAGAAGAAACAGTTAACAATTCCAAGCCGATAAACAGCGTAATTAGATCGCCGCTGGATGTCATAATCATCGCACCGAGCAAGGCCGATAAGAATAAGTAATAAAACTCGCCGCGATATTCTTCCAAGCCGTCTTTCGGCTCATAGCTGACGGCCAAGAACATGACTAAACCTGCACCCGCAAGCAGCAATAATTTAAAGGCCATCGCGAAACTATCTAAGCGGAACGAATTCTCCAAAATCGACGTCACTGGTCCGCCGACCATGCCAAGCACAGAAACGATCGCTGCAAAAATGGCCGCAATCCCGATCCAGCCGAGAATTTTTCGATCCATATTTTTCGGCATAAATAAATCTAAAAGTGTAAGAAGTGCAGATACACCAAGGATGATGAACTCTGGCGTCATGGCACTCCAATTCATTTGCTGCAAGGTCTCAAGACTCATCCTTCATCACCCTCCTATCCCTAGCATGATCGTTTCAAGTGTAGTTTGTAGCGGTGCGCTGAGGACACTTGGGAAAACACCAATTAAAACGATTAACAACATCAAAATAACCACCGGCACGAATTCCACGCCTTTTAGATCAAGGACGCCGGTAAATTCACGATGTGACTTGCCGTACGTAATCCCTAACACCGCGCGAAGCAAGTAAGCCGCCGTCATGATAATCCCGATCGTACCGACTGCGGCAATCCACGGCATTTCTTTGAAAAGACCGAGGAACGCCATAAACTCACTGACAAATCCAGACATCCCTGGCAAGCCAAGCGACGCCATCCCTGCAGCCAACAAGAAGCCCGCTGCAATCGGCATGCCCTTCGCCATTCCGCCCAGATTCTCGATCAGCGATGTATCGGTGCGTTCATAAAGGATGCCCACCAAGAAGAACAACAGCGCGGAAATCAATCCGTGCGAAATCACTTGGAAAATCGCCCCCTGAACCCCAGCCTCATTCATCGCCGCAAGTCCGATTAACACAATACCCATATGAGAAATGGATGAATAAGCCAAAACCATTTTAAAGTCTGTTTGAATGAACGCTAGGAACGCCCCGTATAGGAGGTTAATCACTCCAAGGACAGCAATCAGGACGCTCAGTGTCTTAAATTGCTCGGGAAAAATCCCCATTCCAAAACGAATTAATCCGTACGCACCGATTTTCAGGAGAATCCCTGAGTGGATCATAACAACAGATGGCGGCGCTTGAACGTGTACCTTCAGCATCCAGCTGTGTAATGGGAAAATCGGTAATTTTACACCAAACGCAATCAATAAGGAAATGAACAAGCCAAGCTTCAAGTCGCCAGACAGCGGCGCATTTTGATCGGCCATTATTTGGACTAACGCATCAATGTTTGTTGTCCCTGTTTTTGCAAACAGAATCATAATCACTATAAGCAGTACGGCTGACCCTAAGCCGTTATAAATTAAGAAGCTGTAAGCTGCCTTTTCTTTTTCAAAATAACCCCATTTTCCGATTAAGAAGAAGGTCGGGATTAAAGTGATTTCAAAGAAGATGAAGAACAGAATTAAGTTTTCGGCGGTAAATACGCCGAGCATTCCGATTTCTAACAGAAGGAAGAGCATGAAATAGCCTTTCCATTCCTTTTTCACAAACTTTGCCGCCGCAATCGCTGACAGCGTCGCTACGACCGCTGTGAGGACGACCAACAAGAGTTGAAAACCGCTCAAGGCAAGTTCATAGTACACCGAGAAAACTGGCTCTTCGACGCCGCTTATGCCGCGGAACTGAATCCACGGGACGGATACGGTAAAGTCCGCCAAATCCTTGCCAAATTGATAATGAAGATAGGCCGCTAGGGCCAACAGTAAGGCCGGCAGTGTGGCTAGGAAGCCAACCGCTTTAATCGCTTTTTCCGCCGTTTTAGGCATGATAGCCAAAACGATGATACCTAGTAAAGGGGAGAATACTAGGATTGAAAGAACAGATGTTAAATTCATCGTAAGTACCCCCCAGTTAATGCAAAGATGACAACGAGTACCGCTAGCCCAATAAAGGCGACCGCGCCGTACGTTTGAACCTGTCCGGTTTGCAGCTTCGAACCTGCTGCCCCAAGACCTTGGACAATCCCAACCACACCCTTGACGATTCCGCCGACAAGGAAGACATCAATGAAACGTAAGAAATAGCTTAGTCCTTTGGTGAATGCGACGATCGTCAGTTGATAGAACTCGTCGACGTAATATTTGTTCGTTAAAATCGTGTGTAATGTATCCCCTGTGCCGCTTAACCAGTTGCGGGCCACAGTCCGCTTGCTGTACATCAGGTATGCAAGGTAAATTCCCGCTAAGGAAACAACCGTTGCAGCAATCATGATCCAGCTTGGACCTTCGACGTGACCATGGTGCGCGAGCGCTTCGTTGCCATCAACAAGCCAGTCGCCAAGGAACGTTCCAAACCAAGGTGTATTGACATAACCGGCAACAATCGCCAGCACTCCAAGGAGAATCATCGGGTAAGTCATGTTGGCTGGTGATTCATGCACATGCTTTTGTTCTCCGCGTGCTTCACCGGTAAATACCATGAAGAACAAGCGGAACATATAGAAAGCTGTCATAAATGCGGCCGCAAGTGCGAGTAAGAAGAGGAATGGATGTCCGCCTTCCCAGGCCGCAACTAAAATTTCATCTTTGGAGAAGAATCCGGAAAGCCCTGGGACACCGCTGATCGCGAGTGTACCGATTAAGAATAGCGGTCCGGTTAGTTTGAGCTTTTTCCAAAGTCCGCCCATTTCTTCGATGTTCTGAGTATGTACCGCATGAATGACGGAGCCGGCTGCTAAGAATAATAGCGCCTTGAAGAATGCGTGTGTCATCAGGTGGAATACCCCAGCAACATAACCGGCAGACCCTAAGGCAAGCATCATGTAGCCAAGCTGTGAGACCGTTGAATACGCGAGGACGCGTTTGATATCGGTTTGCACAAGACCAATGCTTGCCGCAAAAATCGCGGTAAACGCACCAATCACGGCGATCGTAAGGAGCGCTGTTTTGCTTGCTGCGAACAGTGGAAATAGTGCCGCTACCAAATAAACCCCGGCCGCTACCATCGTCGCCGCGTGGATTAAGGCCGAAACAGGCGTCGGACCTTCCATCGCATCCGGAAGCCAGGTGTGAAGCGGGAACTGACCCGACTTACCAACCGCCCCGATGAAAATAAGGATGGCAGTTAAGGTGATCATGGTGCCTGACACCGCACCAGCATCAACGGCAGCGAAAATTTCACTATATTCAAAGCTTTTGGTTTCCCAGAATAGCAGAATCATGCCGATAAATAAGCCTACGTCCCCGATCCGGGTCATAATAAACGCTTTTTTCGCGGCCGCCTTCGCTTCGTCCTTGTAAAAATAAAAACCGATTAATAGGAAGGAACCGACACCGACAAGCTCCCAGAAAATATAGGTTTGCAGCAAGTTTGGTGAAATCACCAGACCAAGCATTGCAAACGTAAAGAGTCCTAAATAGGCATAGAATACTGGAAACCGCTCGTCCCCTTGCATATAACCTTTGGAGTAGGTATGTACTAAGAAACTTACGAGCGATACGATAAACAGCATTAATGCATTTAATTGATTCACTTCAAAGCCCGCTGTTAGATGCATATCTCCTATCGTGAGCCAGTCAAATTTCGTAACATAGGTTGGCTCAGAAAAGCGCTCGAATAATACCAAAATCGAGTAGACAAGCGAAGCCAATGTGAGCAGAATCCCCACATACGCACTCGCCTCCTTCAGTCGCTTCCCGAAAAGAAGAAGGATCAAAAACGATAATAGCGGGAAAAGCGGTATGAGCCATGCATTCTCCATCATTATCACTATCCCCTTAGACACGGGCGGTAGCTGTCACCACCCGAGTTTTGTCGAAAGTTATTTTTATCTGGTGCCTGACACCCTTCGTGGACAAATCCGCATAAATGTCCGCGTACAGTGGACAACTCAACACAAAGTTGCATCGTCCGTCCACCGTGGACAAAATGACGAAGTGTCTTTTCGTGGTGCCTGACACCCAATTTTTTTTAGTTTTTCATTGTGTCCATTTCGTCGATGTTGACGGTCTTTTTGGCGCGGTAGAGTGAGATTAATATGGCTAGACCGACAGCTGCTTCGGCTGCTGCGACGCTGATCGCGAACAGGGCGAAGATTTGGCCCGTAATGGACGGCGCCATTCCATATTTGCTGAAGGTTACGAGATTAATATTGACCGCGTTCAGCATTAATTCAATCGAAATCAGGACAATCACGGTGTTTCTTTTGGTAAGTGCACCGTATAAACCGATGCAAAACAAGATCAGTGCAAGTGCCAGGAAGGCTGAAGCGGGAACAGAACTCATTGGTCGTCCGCCTCCTTCTTCTCATTTTTCGCTAAGATAATCGAACCGACAAGGGCCACTAATAGTAAAACAGACGTTAACTCAAACGGAATGATGTATTTTGAGTAAAGTGCTTTACCGATTTGCATCGTGTTGTTTTCATGCAAGGTGGTCGGAACCTGTTCGATATTGAAATTGTATATGCCAAGGTAAACAGCAAATGCAAAGCCGAGAATCCCTAAAAAGACGAGGATTTTTCTCCATTTGCCTGTTTGAGGTTCATGTTCATCATTATGCTTTGTTAACATGATTCCAAACAGCATGATGATGGTAATCGCACCTGAATAGATTAAGATTTGCACGGCTGCCACAAATTCTGCTGACAGCAGCACGTAAATTCCAGCGATTGCCACAAAGGTGAAGATCAGTGAAACGACCATATGAACCACCTTGGTAAGGTTTAAAAGAAGCACACCGCCGATAATGGCGACAAGTGCGAGTCCCATAAAAGCGAGGAATTCGCCGGAAAAGGTCATGGTTTATTCACCTGCCGTATGTTTTCATCGTTTTCATCTAACCATTCTAGGTTTTTAAATAACATGTCACGGCTGTATTCAGCGAGCTCGAAGTTATTGGTCATGATAATCGCTTCGGTCGGGCATACCTCCGTACATAAGTCACAAAGGATGCAAATTTCAAAGTTAATATCATAGGTATCAATGATTTTCCCTTTTTTCGTTGGGTCCGGATGCTTTTTACCCGTTAAATTAATACAATCCGTCGGACAGATGTTCATGCACTGATTACAAACAATACACTTTTCCGGATAAAACTTTTGAATACCGCGGAACCGGTCTGGCAGTGGAAGCGGCTTGTTTGGATAATCATACGTAACCTTTTCTTTGGTCAAGTTTTTTAGGGTATATTTCAAGCCTTTTACTAATCCAAGCACGTTTTTCACCCCTTTTACATTTTAAAGATGGTTTCCTTTATTTACGCTGTTAAACTTGGCTGTTGATTTGCGCTCCAGGTGCTCCAATCAACTTGGTTATAAAAATCAATACTGACCTTTAACACAGCTTTTTTTTAAAAGAATAATGATTTAACTAATGCTGTTAAGAATATGTTTGCTAGTGCGATTGGCAACAGTACTTTCCAGCCAAATTCCATGAGTTTGTCGGCGCGGAAACGTGGTAGCGTTGCCCGCAGCCAGATGTATACAAAGACGACGACGCTGAATTTAAGTGCAAACCAGACGGCGCCTGGGATGAAGTCCAGGAAGCTGATTGGTGCCAGCCAGCCGCCAAGGAAGACGACGGTAATGAGTGCGGACATTGCGAATAAATACACATATTCAGCGAGCATAAAGAAGGCCCAGCGGAATCCGGAATATTCTACGTGATATCCAGCGACTAGTTCGTTTTCCGATTCCGGCAGGTCAAATGGTGTCCGGTTTAATTCGGCGATTGATGCAATGAAAAAGACGATGAAGCCGATTGGCTGTAAAAGTACGAACCAGCCATGTTTTTGTGCTTCAACGATATCATTTAGGTTTAAACTTCCTGATAAAAGGATGACGCCTAGGACGGACATGACTAACGGGATTTCGTAAGAAATCATTTGGGCTGAAGCACGCATACCTCCTAAGAGGGCGTACTTGTTATTTGATGCCCAGCCGCCAAGGAGCATGCCAAAGGTGGTTAATCCGCTAACGGCAATATAATAGAGTAATCCGACACCAATGTCAGCAAACTGAAAGGCGTCTGTGAACGGCATCGTCGCTAAGACCATAAAGGATGGCGCGAAGGCGATGACTGGTGCAATGATAAATAATGGCTTGTCGGCTGCCTTTGGAATAATATCCTCTTTTAGTAACAGTTTGAGGACGTCTGCGACAGTTTGTAATAGTCCCCATTTACCGCCGACCTGGTTTGGACCATGGCGCAGCTGCATGTAGCCTAAGACTTTCCGCTCTGCTAAAATTCCGTAGGTAACAAATCCTAATACGATTAAAAGCAAGACAGCGCCGAGTAAAAAGAAAATTCCAAAGTTAGCCCAACCTGGACTTGACTGGAGCAATTCTTCTATCATTAGCCGTCAACCTCCCCAAGGACAATATCAACTGCCCCTAAAATAGCAATCATGTTTGCAATGTTTTCACCCTTTAATAATTTCGGGAGAATTTGCAGGTTATAGAAGGATGGTCTTCTAAACTTTAAGCGGTACGGCTCTTTTTTGCCGTCGCTATAAATATAGCAGCCAATCTCTCCACGCGGTGATTCAATGCGGACGTAGGCTTCGCCTTTAGGTGCCTTAATGATTTTCGGCACTTTCGCCATAATTGGACCTTCACCAGGGAATTGTTCCACGGCTTGTTCAAGAATTTTCAAGGATTCTTCAATCTCTGCAAGACGCAAATGGTAGCGAGCTAAGCAATCGCCGTCTTCTGAGGTTGGTACATCAAAGGTAAAACGGTTGTAAACGGAGTAAGGCTCATCTTTACGAAGATCCCATTTCACGCCTGTACTGCGCAGGTTTGGTCCGCTCAGTGAATATTGAAGCGCCTCTTCTTTTGTATACTTGCCGACGCCTTTGACCCGGTCGAGGAAGATTTCATTTCCGGACACAAGATCGTGATATCCTTTCAGCTGGCCGCGCAGGTATGGTACAAAGCTGCCTACTTTTTCAATCCAGCCTTCAGGTGCATCCCACTTCACACCACCAACGCGCATATAGTTGAAGGTCAAGCGGGCCCCTGATAATTCGTTGAGCATATTGATAATCATTTCGCGGTCACGGAAGGCATAGATGAACGGACTTGTTGCACCTAAGTCAAGGATATACGTACCCCAGGCGACAAGGTGGCTGGCAATCCGGTTCAATTCCATCGCAATCACGCGTAAGAAATCAGCTCGTTCAGGAATTTCAATCCCCATCATCGTTTCGACGGCATGACAGAGGATATAGTTATTGGTCATCGAGGACAAATAGTCCATTCGGTCGGTGTAAGGAATAATCTGCGTATATTGCAGGTCTTCTGCTAATTTTTCGGTCCCGCGGTGTAAGTACCCGATGACAGGTTTCGCTTCGGTAATGATTTCCCCATCAATTTTAACAACCAGCCGGAACACTCCGTGCGTACTTGGATGCTGAGGACCGACGTTTAATATCATTTCTTCTGTTCTGATCATTGGTTACACCTCCACGTCGTACGGCTCGTAATCTTTTCGCAGTGGATGGCCAACCCATTCTTCGCCTAGCAAAATGCGCCGTAAGTCTGGATGTCCTGGAAACTTGATTCCTAGTAAATCATAGGCTTCACATTCAGGCCATTCTGCGCCTGCCCAAAGTGGCTGCAAGGACTCGATTGTTGGTTCGCTGCGGTCAATCCTCACTTTTAGGGCGACGGACTGACGGTTTTTGTATGAGTATAAGTGAACATAAACTTCCATATGTGTTTCAAAGTCTGTCCCATGAAGCTCTGATAAATAATCGAATCCTAAGAGCTCATTGTATTTTAAAAATTGAGCTACTTTGTAATATGTATCACGCTTCGCCACAAGGGTTGGAACGTCCTTAGATAGTTTATTAATATAAGAATCTTCTAAAACATCCGGTCCCAGATGTTCGGTAATCACCTTCACATACTTATCGAGGTATGGCTGGTTTGGTGATGGCTTTGTTTCGGCTGCCGGTGCCGCTGTGGCATCCGTTTTTCCGCCTGCTGCGGCGGCTGCTTTCGCCTTGGCCGCTGCTACTGCTTTTGCCTTTGCTTTCGCCGCTGCAATCGCTTTAGCTTTTTCATCATCGCCGCCTGCTGCTGCTTCTGAGTCGGTTCCTGCTCCTGCTCCTGCCGCTTTTGCTTTCGCCGCAGCCGCTGCCTTTGCTTTGGCTGCTGCCACTGCTTTCGCCTTGGCCGCTGCTGCCGCTTTTGCCTTGGCATCGTCTCCTGCTGGGGCGTTATCGCCTTCACCAGTGTCGGCGTCGGCTGCTGGGGCTGATCCGCCAGCTAGTTCCATCGCTTTTTTCTTTGCTGCGGCCGCCGCTTTTGCTTTCGCTACCGCTGCTGCCTTTTTCTTTGCTAAGTCGTCACTGTCGTCTGAAGCAGAAGTTTCAGACGCTGGTGCTGGTGTTTCAACTGGCGCAGATTCCTCGGCTGGGGCTGTACCGCCAGCAAGCTCCATCGCTTTACGTTTCGCTGCTGCTGCTGCCTTCGCTTTCGCTACCGCCGCTGCCTTTTTCTTCGCTAGATCGTCGCCGTCATTTGCCGGTGCCGGAACTGACTCTGAAGCTTCGGCCTTTACTGGTTCCGCCGGTTTTTCCTCCTGCTTCGGAGTTGGTGAGGCTTCCCCTGCAGCCTTCGCCGCCCGTTTCGCCGCCGCTGCCGCTTTCGCCTTTTCAACAGCTTCCTTTTTTAACTGATCCAGATCTTTTTCCCCACTCATCGGTTAGATCACCTTCTTCCCAGTCTTCGCTTCATAGCGAATCTTTTCCTTTAATTTATTGATTCCATAAATTAAAGCGGCTGGGTTTGGAGGGCATCCAGGTATGTACACATCGACAGGAACGATTTGATCGACTCCCTTAACGACGGAATAAGACTTTACATACGGCCCACCTGCTGTCGCACAAGAACCCATCGCAATGACCCATTTCGGTTCAGGCATTTGGTCATACAATCTTCGTAAAATTGGCGCCATCTTCTTCGTCACCGTTCCAGACACAATCATACAATCGGACTGGCGTGGTGACGTACGGAAAAAGGAACCCGAACGATCCAAATCATAATTCGCTCCGCCTACACCCATCATCTCAATCGCACAACAAGCCAGACCAAATGTCACCGGGTAGATCGAACTGCTTCGAGCCCAAGCTTTAATTTGCTCTAGCGTAGTCATAAATACATTTCGCTGTAACTCGGCCATTTCTTGTTGTGAAATGCCATCTAATTTTAATTCCATCGTAGCACCTTCTTTTTCCAGGCATACACAAGGCCAATTAATAACATAATAACGAAAATCAACATCTCGATTAGTGCAAAAATCCCCAGTTTATCATAGGCCACCGCCCATGGATATAAAAACACGGTTTCTACATCAAAAATAACAAACATCAGGGCAAAAATATAATAGCGGACATTAAACTGAACACGGGAATCGTGAAAAGGCTCAATACCGCTCTCATATGTGGTATACTTCGCTTCGCTCGGTTTATGCGGACGCAGAAGCTTACCTAAATATAAAGCCACCACAGGCAGCAGCACCCCAAGACATAGGAACGCAAAGACGACCAGATAATTATTCTGATATACATTTAGAAGTTCCATGCCTATCCCCTCCAATGTTGTAAATTTTCATACTAATGAATATTGTAACCGAATTCATTATAGCATTGTTACAAACCCATGTCGACAAACCAAATTCATAAAAATTGGAATTCAATCCGCCGCGAAATTCCTGATTAAAAGGCTCTTGAGAGCTCGCTCTCAAAAGAGACTTTCAATCAGGAATTTTGCAAGCTTCAGCGATAGCTGAAGCGCAGGATGCGCTAGCATCCGGCGGGTAAAATTACAATTTACACCTGAACTAAGTCGTCGACATGAAGTCCCCTCCCCTGAGCGTTTGTGTGATCTCGCAGAAACACATCCTGAATTACTTCAGAGATGACGCAAGAGCGAACCCGCCACACTAGATTAAAAGGACATGCTTTAGCACACGTGATCTGGAGCGTAGCGGAAGATGACGTGCATAAAGGGTTCGCAAGAACCCCATAACCTACCTAATAATTCGACAACAACCCCTATTTAACAATAAAATGTGAACAATGTCAGTGAGTTTTGTCATTAAAAATACATCGAATATCTCTTTTTTAAAACAACTTATATTTTTCTAAAAAAGTAATAAACAAACCAAACAAAACTCAACCTCACATTAATGTAAACATGTCCCTCTACAATCATATTCACACCCAAACTTTTCATGCTTTATTCCGGAATTAGCTCCAGATTTAATAGCCCGTCGGGAGACTGGGTAGGTAACTTTTATTCCCTATATCTAGCGGACCACCTAATTCCAACCCCAACTCTTTAAAATTACCATTTTTAATAAAACCCCTCCCATTTAATTACCCGAAGTACAACTTAAATACCGCCACCTATCCAAAAAGTCAGTCGCAAGACTGGCTAGGGTATCTAATTTACTCTAATTATAGAAATAACTCTCCCTCAAAGGCCTTTCCAAATACCTCTTTCAATAAAACCAGACCTTCACTGTCCACTTCTCCCAGTTTACTGTCCACTCCCCTATAAACCCACAAAACAACCCAAAAAGTCAGTCGCAAGACTGGCTAGGTATCTAATTTACTAAAATTAAAGAAATACCCCTACCTCATAGGCTCTTCCAGATACCTCTTTTAATAAAACCTCATATTTACTATCCACTTCTACCCATTTACTGTCCACTTCCCTAATAATACTCTCCACTCCCCTATAAACCCTCAAACCACCCAACAAGCCAGTCGCAAGACTGGCTAAGTAACATTCTTTCTTCCCATCATGAATACGCTAAAATCCCCTCCCTCCACAACCATAACCACACATCCCCAAAAAACCACAAAAAAACCCCTCCATCGGCAAACTAATTGCCACCAAAGGGGTTCGACTTCTTTTTCAAAAACACTATATTCTTCTTTCCGATACGCCGAGGCGATTGATGGCACGCTGCAAGGCAAGCTCAGCACGTCTGAAATCGGTATGATCAGCTTGATGGTCTTTCAGACGCTGTTCTGCGCGTTCCTTCGCTCTTATGGCACGTTCAACATCAATTTCAGACGCAGTTTCCGCTGATTGGGCTAAGATAGTCACCTGATCAGGACGGACCTCTAAAATTCCACCGCTGACCGCGATAAATTCCGTTTTTCCGTCTTTTTTAAGACGTACGGAAGTAATTTCGAGCGGAGCCACCAACGGCATGTGGCCTGGGGAAATCCCCAAATCACCACTTGTTGCCTTGGTACTTACCATTTCCACATCTGAATCAAACACCGGGCCATCGGGAGTAACAATACTGACTCGAATCGTCTTCATTTTTTACCCTCCAGGCTCTGTTTAGACCTCTACACCCATGCGTTTCGCACTCTCAATAACATCCTCAATACGGCCAACGAGACGGAAAGCATCTTCTGGAAGGTGGTCATACTTACCTTCAAGAATCTCTTTGAAACCACGAACCGTTTCCTTAACAGGTACATAAGAACCTGGCTGGCCAGTAAACTGTTCAGCAACGTGGAAGTTTTGAGATAAGAATACTTGAATACGACGCGCACGTTGTACCGTTAACTTATCATCATCACTTAGTTCATCCATACCAAGGATCGCGATAATATCTTGTAACTCTTTATAACGTTGTAATGTTGATTGTACTTGGCGAGCTACATTATAGTGCTCCTCACCAACAATATCAGGTGACAATGCACGTGATGTTGAAGCCAAAGGATCCACCGCTGGGTAAATACCCATCTCAGAAAGCTTACGCTCAAGGTTTGTTGTTGCATCTAAGTGAGCGAATGTTGTAGCCGGAGCCGGATCCGTATAGTCATCGGCCGGTACATAAATCGCTTGGATCGATGTAACTGATCCTAAGTTTGTAGAAGTAATACGCTCTTGTAATTTACCCATCTCAGTAGCAAGAGTTGGCTGGTAACCTACCGCTGATGGCATACGGCCAAGTAGCGCGGAAACCTCAGAACCTGCTTGCGTGAAACGGAAAATGTTATCCATGAAGAAAAGAACGTCTTGTCCTTGCTCATCACGGAAATACTCAGACATAGTCAAACCAGTTAGAGCAACACGCATACGTGCGCCAGGCGGCTCGTTCATTTGTCCGAATACCATCGCAGTTTTCTTGATAACTCCTGAATCAGTCATCTCGTGGTAAAGGTCATTACCTTCACGAGTACGCTCACCAACACCGGCGAATACCGAAATACCACCGTGCTCTTGAGCGATATTATTGATCAATTCTTGGATTAATACGGTTTTACCTACACCCGCACCACCGAAAAGACCGATTTTTCCACCTTTAATATATGGTGCAAGAAGGTCTACTACCTTAATACCAGTTTCAAGAATTTCAACTTCAGTAGAAAGGTTTTCAAATGTTGGTGCTTCGCGGTGAATCGAATCACGGCGCTCACTTGCTGGAATCTCAGCCGCAAGGTCAATCGTTTCACCCAATACGTTAAATACACGACCAAGTGTTACATCACCAACTGGTACAGAAATCGGTTTACCAGTATCTTCAACTTCTATTCCACGAGTTAAACCATCTGTGGTAGACATCGCGATCGTACGAACTGTATCATCACCTAAATGAAGAGCTACTTCAAGGGTAATGTTGATATCAACTTCGGATGCATTACTCGATTTACTTGAAATTTTCAACGCATTATAAATCGCAGGCAGATGACCGCTTTCGAACTTAACGTCAACTACCGGACCCATAATCTGAAGAACGCGTCCTTTGCTCATCGTTTTCCCTCCTTACTTACTCTCTCGCAGAAACCATCACAAGCATTTTTATGAAAATGAACTCATTGTGGTCACGCGTCTTGTTCTATAATGAACAAAATGAGTGGGAACGGACATAGCATTCCCTGCTCAAAATCTAGTCAAACCCTCTACATCGGGTTCATTTTTAAAATAAAGGTTTTATTCAAGCGCTGCCGCACCGCCAACGATTTCCGTGATTTCCTGGGTGATCGCTGCTTGACGGGCACGGTTGAAAACTAGTGTATAGTGATTAATTAATTCTTTAGCATTATCAGTTGCATTTCTCATTGCCGTCATCCGAGCAGCATGCTCACTCGCTTTGCTGTCTAAGAGTGCTCCGTAGATCAAACTTTCAGCATATTGAGGCAGGAGAACTTCTAATATTTCTTCAGCAGACGGCTCAAATTCATAGGAAATGAGTTTGTTTGAAGTCGCTAAGTCCGATAACGGAAGGAGCTTCTTCTCCTGTACTTCCTGTGAAATGGCACTTACATAATGGCTGTAATAGACATATAATTCATCGAAAGTTCCATCGGTAAACATTCCAACCGTTGCACGGGTAATGTCTTGAATGTCAGCAAAGTTAGGCTGAGCTGGAATCCCAATCGATTCAAGGACCACATTCATGCCTCGTTTGACAAAAAAGTCACGTGCCATTCTTCCGATTGCAATGATCGCGAATTCATCATTCGATTTATGACGGCTTTGGATTGTTTGATAAACATGACGGAGAACGTTGCTGTTAAAACCGCCAGCAAGTCCGCTGTCAGAAGTCATAACAATATAACCGGTTTTCTTAACAGGTCGACTGGTCAGCATGGGATGATTTACTCCGCCTGAGCCAATTGCAATCGATGCCGTTACTTCTTGGATTTTTTCCATATAAGGTACAAATTGCTTTGCATTGACGACGGCACGATTCCACTTTGCAGCAGAGGTCATTTCCATTGCTTTGGTTATTTGACTCGTCTTTTTAGTTGAATTGATACGAGTTTTTATCTCACGTAATGAAGCCATAGGTTCTCACCACCCTTTTTCAAAGAATGTCTGGTTGGGCGTGCGGCCCGCCTTACGGGTGCCGCGCGCTCACCGTTCTAAATGTCAGACCCTATTATTCGGAAACTGCAAACGTCTTTTTGAAGGCGTTGATTGCAGAAGCCATATCGTCATCAGAAGGAAGGTCCTTCGTTTTTGTAATATGGTCTAACAACTCTTTGCGGTTGTGGTCTAACCAATTAAGGTATTCTGATTCAAAACGACGGACATCCTCTAATGGAATATCATCAAGGAAACCGCGTGTTAATGCGTAAAGGATTGCAACTTGCTTTTCAACTGAAAGTGGCTTGTGAAGATCTTGTTTCAGAACTTCAACCGTACGTGCACCACGATTAAGTTTCGCTTGGGTTGCTTTATCTAAGTCTGATCCAAACTGAGCAAATGCTTCTAATTCACGGTATGATGCAAGGTCAAGACGTAAGGTACCAGATACCTTTTTCATCGCCTTGATTTGTGCAGATCCACCTACACGCGATACGGAAAGACCCGCGTTGATCGCCGGACGAACACCGGAGAAGAATAAGTCAGATTGTAAGAAAATTTGTCCATCAGTAATTGAAATAACGTTTGTTGGGATATAAGCTGAAACGTCGCCTGCTTGCGTTTCAATGAACGGAAGCGCAGTGATTGAACCAGCACCAAGTGTATCGTTAATTTTTGCAGCACGCTCTAGTAAGCGGCTGTGCAAGTAGAAAACATCCCCTGGATAAGCTTCCCGACCTGGAGGACGACGAAGCAGCAAGGAAAGCTCACGGTAGGCAGCTGCTTGTTTAGAAAGATCATCATATACGATCAATACGTGTTTGCCAGCATACATAAACTCTTCAGCCATTGCCACGCCCGCATATGGAGCTAGGTAAAGCAATGGAGCCGGTTGTGATGCAGATGCAGTTACAACGATTGAGTATTCTAACGCACCGTATTTACGAAGCGTTTCAACCGCGTTACGAACGGTTGATTCTTTTTGTCCGATCGCAACATAGATACACACCATGTTTTGACCTTTTTGATTGATAATGGTATCAATCGCAACAGATGTTTTACCTGTTTGACGGTCACCGATGACTAACTCACGTTGACCACGTCCGATTGGCACTAGAGCGTCAATCGCTTTGATACCTGTTTGTAATGGCTCATGAACGGATTTACGAGCCATAACGCCTGGAGCAACTGCTTCTACTGGGCGTGTTTTTGTTGTATTGATTGGACCCATACCATCAACTGGTTGTCCAAGTGAGTTAACAACGCGTCCGATTAGTTCCTCACCAACTGGAACCTCCATGATGCGTCCTGTACGGCGAACCTCGTCACCTTCTTTGATTTCAGTGAAAGGTCCGAGAATGATAATACCAACGTTATTTGCTTCAAGGTTTTGTGCCATACCCATAACGCCGTTTGAAAATTCAACAAGTTCTCCAGCCATGACATTGTCGAGGCCATGAACACGTGCGATACCGTCACCGATTGAGATAACTGTACCGACATCAGTCACTTGAATTTCCGCCTGATAGTTTTCAATTTGCTTTTTTATCAGGGCACTAATTTCTTCAGCTTTGATGCTCATGAGTTTCACCCCTAATCTTTCGAATCTAGCTTAACAATTTACGTTCTAAACGATCGAGTTTTCCTCTTAATGACCCGTCATATATACGATTTCCAATGCGAAGGCGGATACCGCCAAGCAGATTGGAATCTACGATATTTTCAATTTTTAGGGACTTTTTGCCCACTTTTGCTGCAAATACAGACGAGATTGCTTCGCGTTCCGCATCCGTTAATTCACGGGTGCTGTACACTTTCGCTTCGGCAATGCCCATCTCATCATTTGCCAGCTCTAAAAATTCATTTGCCACGTCAACGATTTGGTCTTCACGGTGGCGGTCGATTAAGATCAACATGGTATTTAATACATTTACATTTACTGTTGCGAAAGATGACTTAATGATTTCTTTTTTCTCTTCAATTGAAAGCTTAGAAGAATTTAAGATATTTTTTAATTCAGGATTGTATTGTACAACTTCCTTCACTACACGAAGTTCTTCTTCAATAACTCCGAGCGTTTGAGTTTCTTTCGCAATTTGGAAAAGAGCCAACGCGTAGCGTTTTGCTACCATTGA
Organism: Bacillus sp. AFS031507; assembly: GCF_002584635.1. Taxonomy (NCBI): domain Bacteria; kingdom Bacillati; phylum Bacillota; class Bacilli; order Caryophanales; family Bacillaceae; genus Bacillus; species Bacillus sp. AFS031507. The sequence continues at coordinate 123,169 of NZ_NUOW01000007.1, read as the reverse complement.
GTTACTCATCGCTCTTCTCCTGCCTCTTTAATATATTCGTTAATGAGCTGCTCCTGATCTGCTGCAGTTAATTCTTTTTCAATTACTTTAGAAGCAATTAATACAGATAGAGAGGCAACCTGTTCGCGAATAGCGGCAACAGCTTTTTCTTTTTGCTGCTCAATTTCAAGCTTTGCTGCTTCTTTGACGCGTTCAGCTTCTGTACGAGATGCCGCAACGATTTCTTCACGTTGAAGTTCACCTTGCTTTTTGGCATTTTCAATTAAGTTTTGCGCATCATTACGTGCTTCTTTTAAAAGATTTCTTTGTTCTTGTAAAATCTTTTCTGCTTCTAAACGGCTGTTTTCTGCCGCACTAATTTCACTACCAATATGCTCTTCACGCGTCTTCATAATGCCCATTAATGGACCCCATGCAAACTTTTTGAGCAAGGCTAACAATACAAGAAAAACGATAAGCTGGAAGAAAATATCCCCAGTATTAATGTGGCCGCCGCCTTCAGCAGCAGTGGCTAATACTAAACTGTTTGTTAACACCCTCGGTTCACTCCTTTCAAGAGTTGCTTAACGATAGTAAAAACACATAAATGAATGGCGAGGATTTGTTGATCATCGCCATCTTGAATTTTCCTACTATTATCGGTTTAATACCATGAACGCGATAACTACACCGATAATCGGTAATGCTTCTACTAACGCAACCCCGATAAACATAGTTGTTTGAAGCAAACCACGATGTTCAGGTTGACGAGCGATACCTTCTACTGTACGACCTACGATAAGACCGTTACCAATACCTGCACCTACTGCTGCTAAACCGATTGCGATTGCTGCTGCTAAAACACCAATTGATCCTGTCATTACTTTTTTCCTCCTTAAATGTATAAAACATCAATTAATTTTTTATTTTGTTCATGAAAATGAACGGTGTATTATTAATGGTCGTGACTCACTTTATGAGCCAAGTAAACCATTGTTAACATTGTGAAAATATAAGCTTGAATCGTACCAACGAAAATAGAGAACCCTTGCCATACCAATGTTAGTGGGACAGCTGCAATGGTACCAACTATTCCTTGATGTGCTAAGCCTGTTGCTAATAGTGATAGAAGCAACTCACCCGCGTAAATGTTACCATATAGACGCAGACCAAGAGTCAGCGTATTGGCAAATTCTTCAATGATCTTCAATGGGAATAAGAATTTCATTGGACTGAAGAAACCTTCTGCATAACCTTTGACACCTTTTAGCTTGACGCCATAATAATGGGATAGTGCCAAAACCATAACTGCTAGTGTTAAAGTGATAATTGGATCGGCTGTTGGTGATTTCCACCATAGCTTTTCATCCACCACAATCGCAAATGGAAGACCTAACATATTGGATACAAAAACATACATAATTAATGTAATCCCAAGGATGTGGAATCTCCCGCCATCTTTCCAATCCATCGTGCTGTTGATGATCCCTTTAACAAAGTCCATTACCCATTCAAAAAAGTTTTGCATCCCTGTAGGTTTCATTGCCAGCTTTCGTGTGGAAAGGACAGCAATTAGGAAAACAATTAGACTTGCTACTGTGATCATCAGCATATTTGCGCCGTTAAACCAAAGGCCCATAAATTTAAACTCTGGAACCTCATGATGCATGTAAACTCACCTCGCTTCCGCTTCATTTATGTACATGCAATGCATGGTAAAAATAATCTATCATAATGACAATATAGGATGTCATTAATCCTATCACTAAACTAATCATATCGAATTGCTCTGGGTATCTTAATGCGATTAACGCAGCAATTCCCGCCACAGCCATCCTCGAGAGCGAACCTAACGACTTGGGTTTTTTGCCCTCTGTTACCTTTTTATCAAAGCTCTCCGTCTTTCTAACTAGTATCCAAAGATTCAGATAACTAAAGCATGTCCCAAGAATCAGCCCTAGAAATATGGTTTGGTACGAGGTGAAGCCCCAGCCTAGAACATAAATGGACAACAAGTAAAAAATCCATTTGCGCTGCCTGTTGAACATTACTCTGAAATCTGGCATAGTTATTTATCTCCTGAATAGAAATGGCGGATTGAAAGTAGCATGGAATAGGTACCCGCTCCAAGACCTATAAGCAGTCCGATTATTAAGAAAATTGGTTCGGTATCCCAATGCTGATCCAGCCATCTGCCTGAGAAAATACCTATTAGAATGGAACCTACTAATTGGGAGACAATTGCGGACATTAAAGCCATAGCTTGTAATGGGTTGCGGTTGTTTTTACTCATATAACACATCCTCACTCTGAGAGAATGTCAATCGGGCAAAAAGTAAAATCCAGAACCTAAATACTATCTTTAGATAGATTTATTTACATGAAAACCCTATCATTTACACCCTTAGTTAGCATACAATAGCACCCTGTCAATGTCAATGAAATTACGTGAATTATGCCACAAAGTATTTCCTATAGTATTTTCCAATTTGGAATTTACTCAACAATCTTATTGTAGAGCAAATTGTGAAGGAATTTTGTTCATTTTGTGTCTATTTTGTGAACAATTAGAATTATACTAATGGTACAATATTATGAACCTTTATTATGATTTTGTTAAAAAGACCATGTCTTGGTGTGAACAAGGTCTTTTCTTAAAATTACTATTTAGTCTTCTTTCCTCTCAATCGTGATCATCCGTTCAATATGATCCTCTTTACTGGCCTTTTTGGCAAAAACCTTTATTAAATAGGTCCCATCTGTTGGAAGCTGGTCGTCTGGGATGTCCTTGCGAATAAGTCCCTTTTTCACATTGGTAATCGTATCTAAATAGGCGACAAAACGATAATCCTCCGGGTTAAACAAGGCAATCCCAAATTCCTCCGCCCCGCCCGGTAAATACACCTCATAGCGGTACTGTCCTGGTTTGTCTCCTTCGGCAAAATCAAAGCCCATTACCCGTGGATAGTCCGGCTCCTCTAGAACATATAGATACGGAATGCGAACCGTTGCCCCGCCCGCCTGCAAGCGGAGGTACCCGTCGTGAATTTTCCCTTTAAACACCTGCGGGTCAACCGTTAACTCGACCGTTATGTCCTTGGTCTGCTGAGGTTCGAGCGTAAACGAAAGCGGCAGCCTCCATTCCAGTCCATCGACATACGGCGGGATATCAAACGAATAACGCTGGTCTTGCTGACTTGTATTTTCGACATGCAGAAAGGCTTTATGGACGTCACTCTGTTCCGTAAATTTCCCAAACCGGATACTGCTTGGTGTGACGAGTGTGGTGGCTTGGATCGCTTCGTCGACCTGGATTCTGCCTGCCCCCTGTTCAAAGGTGCGGTAGTAGGCGGGTTCACTACGTGTCCCAAGGGTTCGGTCAGTGTTGGCGGTGGTCCGACGCCCAGCTCCGTTCGGGATGGTCGCCGTACGGTCAACGCTATTAGACTTTGCGAGCGGTTTTGCCGTGTTCATCAGGGACGCTTTGATTTGTTCGGGCGTCCAGTCCGGATGGGCCTGCTTAATTAATGCACAGGCCCCAGCGACGTGCGGCGCCGCCATACTCGTCCCTTGGAGCGATAAATAGCCGCCTGGAATCGTCGAATTAATCGCTACCCCGGGCGCAACAATATCCGGTTTGATTTCCCAGGTTCCCGTCACCGGGCCCCGCGAGCTAAAGTCAGCGAGCCGGTCCGAATCCTCGCTGACCGTGACCCTTGCCGAGGTGGTTTGGCTTTTTAAGGCTTTTTGTAAAATAACCCCATCTTCCTTCGAGATGGCCCCAACTGGGATCGACATTTGCGTATCGAGGTTTCCCATGAAACGGCCGCCGCTCATATTGTTGTAGATGAGCACCGCTTTTGCCCCTGCCCGATTCGCATTTTCCGCTTTCTTTGAAAAAGTTAAAATCCCTCTTTTGATGAGGGCAATTTTCCCATCGACATTTTTCAATTCGTCTGGTCTGCCGATGCCACCATGAACAATGTCAGCGGAGCGGTCGAGCGACCACTTGGCTGAGCCTTCGAGCGGTTCAATCTGGAATTTATCCCGACTTCCTTCTATTAAAAGATAGGGTGTCCCCAAAGTTGGGGTCGATGCACCTACCGATATCGCTTTGGAGGCGGTCCCGGGTGAGCCAACACTCCAAACATTTGGCCCGGAATTACCAGATGCCGCCACGGCGACAATTCCGCGGTCGACCGCGCGGTTGAGCGCGAGGCTGATTGGCAGGTCGGGCCCGTTGATATCATTCCCAAGCGAGAGATTGACGACATCCACTTTATCCTTAATCGCCTGGTCAATCGCCGCGAGCACCTGCTCGGTGGTCCCGCCCCCGCCCGGCCCAAGCGCCCGGTACGCAACAATTTTTGCCTCCGGGGCAACGCCTTTTATTTTTCCATTGGCTGCAATAATGCCGGCCACATGGGTTCCGTGGATCGTCGCCTTCCCGAGCGCCAGCGTTTCCATCGGATCGCGGTCGTTGTCAACCAGGTCACGGCCGCCGGCATAATTGCGCTTGAGGTCGGGATGGGTGTAATCGACGCCCGTATCAATGACCCCGACCGTTACCCCCTTTCCCGTCAGCCGTTCATTTTTTTCATCAAAAAAACTGCGGACTTCTTCCCCACCAATAATTTTGACGCTTTCCTCGGTTTCGGCTTGGTAGGTAATAACCGGCGAGACGTTTTTGATTTGTTTATGGCTGCGGCCGATTTCGGCAAGTGTTTCTGCACTGCCTTCGACCGAGAATCCATCAAGCGCATGGTGGAAAACACGGCGCAGCTTAACGCCTTTATAAGGTTTCATGAGTTGCTGGATTTCCTGGTCGGTGTGTGGTTTGTCTAGGATTATAATGGCTGTTGTCTCCTGCGTGCTTTTGGTGATCGAAGGATGGATGAGTATTTTCGGAGTTTGAAAAGCTAGCAGTAACGCGAGTAGAAGTTTCATCGATAGATTTCCCCTTTTTCCATATCGTTTTCTTAGAGGGGCGAAAGTATGCACGACTATTTTGGGAAACGGGAATCGGGTAGTTCCTATTTACCTGGTGGGAACTATGTATGCTTTGATTTCCTATTTACTTGGTTGGAATCGTGTATGCGTTGATTTCCTTTTCATCGAGCGGGCACAGGAGTTGATTTTTCGGAAGTGCGTATTTTGTTCCTCGTTTAGAGCCATTAGACGTGAGGTTAAGCGCCCTTAGTTGTTTCCCTGCTACAAAGGTGGATTTAATATGTGTAAACTCAGCAAACTGCTTCCTTGTAATCGTCGGTCCAATCAAGAGAAAATAATCATCTACAGTTGGAAGATGAGCCGTTTTTGAGATTAACAGGCAATTAGGACAGTGCCAATTTGCTGAATAATAATCCATCTTGACGGTTTGACACTTAGGACATAACACTCCAGTTATAATGTCGTCTTTTGAGAATTTGTAAGTTTGGAGAATATTAGGAATAGGAGTTTGATGGTGGGCTAAAAGGAGGTCCACTAATTGGCTGATTTTTCTTTTGCTAAACACGGGTTTTTGATACTTCATTTCAAGCACTTCCAGTTTGTCCAGAAGTGACTCGGCATAAATCAACTCATTGAAAATTTGCTGATTGTCAGCGGTTGTTTCCACTTTAGTCGTCGGTTTACTGATGATTACCACTTTTTCAATTGGCAAACCCTGCATTTGCATCTTTCTGAGCCAATTTACAAATTGCAGTTTCTGCCTTTTCACCTGAAGAATTGGATTCGAAATGCCCTCTTCTTCATTATTAAATTCCTTGGTTACATGATTGGTTTCCTTGTTAAAAATCAATTTCTTTGATAGATTTTTGACTTCTGCCATGAAGATAAACCTCTTTGAAAGGATCACTAAATCAATTTGGAATGCCTTCTTGTCAGTTAGCCGCAGGCCATGAAAAATGTAATATTGATCTTCGGGCAAAAGCGAAAGATAGTAGCTGCATTCCCTCTCTCCATAGTATCCCTTCAGCCACGATCTTAAATCTCGTTCGACGGTTGGCCTGATTGGATGATTTTTCGATACCCTTCGGAGTATCGCCATACATTGGTAAGCTTGAATTGGTAACTTCAGTTCTAAAACGACCATTTACATCACCTCTTTATCTATATTCAGTGGTAATTTCTATTAAAAGATTAGATATCCTCCTTAAAAATTAAGCCAATTATATCTTATTAGTGAAATATAGTCTTTTTGCCGTTTATTTTTTAAGTCTATTTCGGTTCTTGTTATCGTTTTATGTTCTTTATTCAAGTTCAAAAATGTTCTCGTTGGAGTTTTGTGCCATTTCTCGGTGGTTTTGTGCCATTTTGGGCCGGTTTTGTGCCGATTTCTAGAGTTTTGTGCCATTTTCAAGGTGTTTTGTGTTATTAGACATTTTTTTCCAAAAATGAGCTCTTTTTTTAAAAAATAAATTGGTTCCACAGTATGGATTTTCTCTTATTTCGAGAAATATATCGGGTTCCAAAAGGGATTTTGTATTTTTCGAAAACAATTTGGGTTCCAGTATGGATTTTCTCTTTTTTTAAGAAAAATAATTGGAGTTCCAAAACCGATTTTTATTTCCCCAAAAAAACAATTAAGGCTCCCAATCTCATTATTTTTTCCAAAAAACAATGACTTATTTTTAATAAAGCTAACAAAAAAAAGCCGAATACTCTCGACTTTTTTTCAAACGGTATCTTATTTCGTTCCAAACAACCGATCTCCTGCATCACCAAGGCCTGGGACGATGTAGCCGTGGTCATTTAATTTCTCATCTAATGCAGCAATATAAATATCCACGTCCGGGTGGGCTGACTTTACTGCTTCCACGCCTTCTGGTGCCGCAATTAAACACATAAATTTGATATGTTTCGCGCCGCGCTTCTTCAAGGAGCGAATTGCTTCAATCGCCGAACCGCCTGTTGCGAGCATCGGATCAACCACAATGAAATCACGCTCTTCTACATCGCTTGGCAGCTTAATATAATACTCAACCGGAAGCAATGTTTCAGGGTCGCGGTATAAACCGATATGGCCCACTTTCGCAGCTGGGATTAATTTTAAGATGCCATCAACCATTCCGATTCCTGCACGCAAAATGGGCACAATCCCAATTTTCTTTCCGGATAATACCTTAGATTTCGCTGGGCAGACAGGTGTTTCGATATCGATATCCTCAAGCTGCATATCTCTGGTAATTTCAAACGCCATCAGCGTCGCGACTTCATCGACAAGCTCGCGGAACTCCTTTGTTCCTGTGTTTTTATCACGTATGTAAGTTAGTTTATGTTGAATGAGTGGATGGTCGAAAACGAATACCTTGGCCATAATCATCGCTCCTTATTTTAAATTATAAACACTTCGTCTCATTTTACAGAAAAATAAGGCAATGAGCAAATAGAAATCAGCACTTTCAACTAGTTAGATTTTTCAAAAAAAATCGGCCCACGATAGGCCGATTCTCTGTTGCTAAAATAAGAAAGTATAAGTTTTTGAACCTAGACAACTGTCTAGCTCCAGTGCCCTAGCGGCTAGTGTCCTTCGCTCTCCAACCTACGATAAGTCAAGCACGAATGCACCTTCGGCTCTTCGTGTTTCCTTTATCTCAGTTGGAGCGCTCCAGGCCATACGCCGCTGAACAGGGCGCTTGCGCTTTTCTTATTAATATTCTGGATAAAGAGTAAATTTGCTTGTTAATGCTTCGACACGACCTTGCGCTTCTTCAAGTTTCGCCGCATCTTCATGGTTTTTCAAGGTAAACGCGATAATTGAAGCGATCTCGTCCATATCCGCTTCAACAAAACCACGGCTTGTCACTGCTGCAGTACCGATGCGGATACCGCTTGTTACAAACGGACTTTGTTGATCAAATGGAATCGTGTTTTTGTTAACCGTGATGCCAACCTCATCAAGGACCTTTTCAGCAACCTTGCCAGTTAATCCAAGCGTCGTTACATCCACTAACAAGAGGTGGTTGTCCGTTCCGCCGGATACTAACTTCAAGCCTTCCTTTTGAAGACTTTCAGCTAAGCGCTGGGCATTCGTGATAATCTGACCTGCATATTCTTTGAAACTGTCCTGTAATGCTTCGCCAAACGCAACAGCTTTCGCAGCAATGACATGCATAAGTGGACCGCCCTGAATTCCAGGGAAGATCGATTTATCAATTTTCTTGCCGAATTCCTCTTTGCAAAGGATCATCCCGCCGCGTGGACCGCGTAATGTTTTATGCGTAGTTGTGGTAACAAAATCAGCGTACGGTACTGGGTTTTGATGCAATCCTGTCGCAACGAGTCCAGCGATGTGCGCCATATCCACCATGAGGTATGCACCGACTTCATCGGCAATCTCACGGAACTTTGCAAAGTCAATCGCGCGAGGGTACGCACTAGCACCAGCTACAATCATTTTCGGCTTGTGCTCGAGTGCCTTTGCACGCACATCATCATAATTGATGCGGTGCGTTTCTTGGTCCACACCATATTCAACAAAGTTATATTGAACACCACTGAAGTTAACTGGGCTGCCGTGTGTTAAGTGGCCGCCGTGGGATAAATTCATGCCAAGCACGGTGTCACCTTGCTCTAGAACTGTGAAGTAAACCGCCATATTAGCTTGTGCACCTGAGTGAGGCTGCACGTTCACGTATTCCGCTCCGAAGATTTCCTTTGCGCGGTTGCGGGCTAAATCTTCGACGATATCAACATATTCACAGCCGCCATAATAGCGTCGGCCAGGATAGCCTTCTGCATATTTGTTTGTTAAAACGGAACCTTGGGCTTCCATAACTGCTTCACTTACAAAGTTTTCTGAGGCAATTAATTCGATTTTTGAACGTTGACGACCTAATTCTTTTTGAATCGCTTGAAAAACCTGTTCATCGGCTTGTGGCAAATGCTTCATGACAAAAATCCCCCTTAATATGTAAGTCACTATAGATAATTTCGAAAATTCTTATTCATTTTAGCATGAAACACCCTCAAAATAAAAGGGAAACATTTTTCGGTTTTTAATTATTTTTTTACCTAATGTGGAATATTTTTATATATTAGAACTTCGATTTCCGAACGAAATTAATTTTTATCACAATAACATTCGTGTTTTAATGTGATACATCAAAATTTTCCAGCTAATAAAAAACTTTAATGATGGTGCCTGACACCAAAGTTTATTAAGAGCAGCTCGAGTTTTCCTGATTCCGTTCGTATACGGCTCTTGCGCCGCCGATCAGTTTCGGGCGTACTTTGGCGAGTGTTACATGGGCCTGTCCGATGCTTTTTTGCTTCACGCGGACTGGAACGGCGACATGTTTTAAGTGCATCCCGATGAGTGTGTTGCCGATGTCAATCCCGGCATCCGCTTTCACAAACTCCACTACAACCGCGTCTTCCATTGCTCCAAACGCGTAAGTGGCCATCGCCCCGCCTGCTTTACGGACAGGGACAACCGACACTTCATCGAACCGCCTTTCCTCGGCAACCACACGTTCGACGACCAAGGCCCGGTTTAAATGCTCACAGCATTGGAAGGCAAGCGTGATCCCCGTCTCCGCTTGAAGGTTTTTCAAACAGCGGTAAATCATTTCCGCCACTTCAACCGTACCAGAGGTGCCAATTCTCTCCCCAATCACCTCACTCGTACTACAGCCGACCACTAACAGCTGCCCTTGTCTTAACGCACCCTGCTCTTTGAATTCCGTTAAAATCGCTTCCAGTTCTTGTTCACACGTTTGAATCATACGCCTTGACCTCCACTAAAAAAGATTTCCAGTCCAGCCCGAGCTAAATTAGAGGTGCTTATCCTCGTATTCACCAATTTTTCCTATCCGGTTCGCATGACGGCCGCCTTCAAATTCACCCGTCAGCCAGATTTCAGCTATATCTCTGGCCAGGCCAGGGCCAATGACGCGTTCACCCATCGTTATGATGTTTGAATCATTATGAGCCCGCGTTGCTTTGGCACTAAACGTATCATGGACCAATGCACAGCGAATCCCTTTCACCTTGTTAGCAGCAATACTCATGCCAATTCCCGTTCCGCAAATCAGAATCCCGCGGTCAAACTCGCCGCTCGCTACCTTCTCAGCAACTGGCAGTGCGTAATCTGGATAATCAACCGATGTTTCACAGTCACAGCCAAAATCTTCAAATTCGATTCCCAGTTCGTTAAGTAATTGCGCGATTTCTTTGCGAAGATTCACTCCGCCATGGTCTGATGCTAATGCCACTTTCATGTTAAAAACCTCCTCAATTCTATTTATCTTTTACAGACAAACCCCAGCTCCTCGCCACTAGTGTCCGTCACGAAAAGGATCTTTGCTTTCCTGATTAATTTTGACATACCGCCACAAAAATATAAAGTTTCAATCAAAAAATAAAAGCCCTCTTCGAAAAGAGAGCATCGTTTACTTTAGTTTTCCAATCGCTTTATCAATTAATCCATTTAGTTCACGAAAGGTCTCTTCGTATATGGCGAGCGGTCCGCCGTACGGGTCGACGACATCATGATTGAAGCCTTCCCCGCTGTATTCCTTTAAGGTATATACCTTTTGACTCACATGAGGGTATTGCTGCAGAATGGCCAACTTATGTGAGGATGTCATCGTTAGGATGAGGTCGGCCCATTTGACCTCAACACTCGTTAACAAACTGGAACGGTGATTGTGCACGATCCCATTGTCCTCTAACACCCTTTTTGCATGTGTCGATGCCTCGCCGCCGTTCGCAGCATAAATGCCTGCCGACCTCACTTCGATCGCGTCGACCGCTTTATTTTTCAAAATTGCTTCTGCCATTGGACTCCTGCACGTATTTCCTGTACATACAAACAAAATGCGCTGCAATGTGTTTGCCTCCTTACAAGATCTTATGTAATTTATTTTATCATATTTAAGTTAGAGATTCGAAATGGTTGGCCGATCCGCCCGTTAAAAGAAGGGAACGAGCAGCTTTAAGCCAAAGGCAAGTAAAATAGCTCCACCTAGTGCCTCACTATATGACCCGACCCAGCCCTGCATCTTGCGGCCAAGCAGCAGTCCCGCCCATGTTTGGATGGTTGCCATAATTCCAAAACACAAAATAACCATAATCGTCTTCGCACCATAAATGCCTAAGGTAAGCCCTACGGAAAAACTATCAAGACTCACACTCAAGGCAAAGAGCAGCAAGCCGAACCCAACTGGGGAAATAACCTTTTCATCGCTCTTTTTGAGGGTGGACCACACCATTTGCACACCGAGTAAAATCAGCAGAAAACCGCCGATAAAGGTCGCAAAGGTACCAAACTTATCTGATAAAAATTTCCCAGCAATTAAGCCAAGCAGCGGCATCCATACATGGAACAAACCGATCGTGATGCCAATATTAATAATTTTCTTGAGCCGAAGTTTGTACATCCCCATGCCAAGTCCAACTGAAAATGCATCCATCCCTAGCGCAAACGCCATTAACATAAGAGTTACTATTTCGCCAACCATTTCAGACATTCGGACCCCGCCTCCTTGGACTAACTACCCTAGCATATGCACGTCCAAACTAATTTAGAAGTCTCGTTCGGGAACTGGAATATTGGCCGCTTACGTCTATTATACCGCTTCTTCCACGTTTCTAATTCCAAAATTTGTTACATAATGGTGTTTGCGACCGCAAATAATTGGTGCCTGACACCAAAAAAATTGGTGCCTGACACCGAAAAAAAAACACCAGGTCCCCTTCGCGGAGAACCTAGTGTTTATTCAGCGATCAGTTTATTTCCAGCGGCTTTCTGAAGGCGGTTCATGATTGCATTTCCGACACCTTCGTTCGGAAATACCTCACTGTAAATGACATCGACCTTTTCTAAATTAAATCTTCGTAATGTATCATAAAGCTCCGCGGCAACCGTCGTAAGTTCCGCCCGCTTCCCGCAAGCTAGCACCACATCCGCTTCATACACATCAGCCTGCTCTTCCGTAGTCAGCACCCCGACCCGCAACCCCTCAAACCGCTTTTCTTCTACTAGACTCTGGAGAAACTTCGTGGTGCCTGACACCATAAATAGAGGTGCATTCGGGGCGTAATGTTGGTATTTCATGCCCGGGGCTTTCGGCCGGGCCGCCTCGTCTGTTAATGCGGCATCAATACGTACTTCACCGAGCACGGCCTCAAGTTGCTCCTTTGTTACCCCGCCCGGTCTTAAGATAACCGGAATCGCTTCCGTGCAATCGATGACCGTTGATTCCACGCCAATTCCTGTTGCGCCGCCGTCGATTACACCAGCAATTTTCCCGTTTAAATCGTCCATGACATGTTGGGCCTTCGTTGGACTTGGTTTGCCCGAACTGTTGGCGCTCGGGGCAGCAATTGGCAGTCCACAACTTTTCAACAACGCCAGTGCGACAGGGTGGTCCGGCATCCTCACTGCAACCGTCGACAATCCCGCCGTGGCCGTTTCCGCTAGGACGCCTTCTTTCTTTTTAAAAATAATCGTCAGTGGTCCCGGCCAAAACGCATCCATCAACACTTCAGCCTTGTCGGGAACCTCAGTTACAAACGTGCTCAGCTGCTTTTTTTCAGCGATGTGGATAATTAGTGGATTATCACTCGGCCTTCCTTTAGCTGCAAAAATCTTCCCAACCGCCACATCACTTTCCGCGTTCCCTCCAAGACCATAAACCGTCTCCGTTGGCAGGGCAACCACTTCGTTATCCCGTAAAAAATTCGCTGCATCCACAACCTGTGGATTATTTTCAAGATTATCCACATACTTATCCACTTTCCAAACCTTTGTGTTCATAATTATCCACCTTTATCACGAATGAGTCTTCTAGCGAAATTTGGCGAATTTAGTCACCTAGACTCATATTTTAAGCTCAATACGTTTGAAAGTATAAAAGAAGGTGGGCATAAATACAAGTGTTATCCACAAATTGTGCACAACTTCCTTGAAATAGTGGATAACTTTGTGGATATATCCACAATTATAGTGAAAATTTCAAAAATATAGAGTTATCCACATTTAAAACGTGTCGAATATGTTCAGATTGATAAAATTCGCTGGGTATTTCTGCCCGGTCAATCCTCTGGAAGCCCAATATTTCGAAAAATGGTAAGGCTACGCTCTTATTTGTTGCCAAAAACAAACCTTTCATCCCTTTTTCTTTCGCTAATTGCACCATTTGATCAAAAAGAACGAAGATTTCCTTTTCAGCTTGTCCAGGTGTAACAACGAGGGAGCGCAAGAGCCCGAACTCCGTGAAGGCCTCCATGCCAAGCGAACCCTTTAAGATGCCATCCTCATTCTCTAGCAGCAAAAAATAGTCAATCGTATCCTCGGTTAATCCATCCGTTCCCAGATTGGCTCTGGTTAAAAACTGTCGTAAACTGCCCAAGTCTTGTTTATTTGCTCTGCGAATCAATGTCTGCATCGCTTCCACCTCTTTTTTTAAGATTCTACTCTATGAATATGGATGAGCTAGAACAAATAGAACCGCTAGAATCGGGAATCTAGTAAAATTTTATTAAAGAAACGACTACAGCCTTACCGCATTTTTCCACACAAAAAACCAGCCCCATTGCTGGAACTGGTCTAATTAAACATCTTCTCCCACATCTCTACGACGAAAAACTTCACTTCCACCGGCTTTTCATCTTCAGCAGTATACACAGGCGCATCCTTTTTAGCCAACTTTACCGGCTCATCTTCAACCTCAACCATTATCTCATTGAACACCGGCGCATCTTTTTCGATCAACCTCTCCGGCTTCTTCATTTCTTCTTCGTCCACAGTTGTGGCTTTTTCCTCTTTTTCAGGCTTGACCTCAACCTCTTTTTCTCCCTTAACCTCAACCGCTTTCGTATCCTCAACTGAGCTTGCTTCTTCCTTTACTTCTTCTTTTACCTTTTCAACCGTTGCCACCGTTTTGGCCTTTTCAACCTTTTCCTCGGACTTAGCAGTAGCAGGTCTCACTGTTTTTGCCTTCGCCTTTTTCTCTCCCTCAAAGCCATCACTCACAGCCACCCCATTTGAAAAATCAAGAAAGCATAATGGCGGGTAAAGCACGCACCACCAGTTCGCGCCTTCCCCCGAACCTAACGTAATCAAAATCGCTTGATATTCACCAGCTGGATATAAAAATTGACCATATAATTTCGTCGGAAACTGAACCTTGCCAAACTCCACTTTCACTGATTGATCGGACCCTTGATCGCGGACCACTTGTTCCGAAATCGCTTGAATCTCAGGAAGCTTCGACTTGATGACCGTTCTTGCTTTTTCCATCGACGTTAAATCCTGAACCCACAGGGTAATCTGTGCATTCACCGCGTCGCGGACTTTCCGTTTAATGGCTTGATCCTCTTCAAAATCACTATTCGCAAGAATCCTGAGCCGAATCGCTTCACCAGGAATCACAATCGATTCTTTCGCTGCGGCTTCCGTCTTCGGCATATATAAACTCAACATCGTCCCTAAAGACAAAACGATAAGATATCCCCAAACAATCACTTTACTTTTCAATTCTAGCACCGTCCCTTCGATACCTTCATTTTGGACAAAATGCCAGAATCTTAAACTATTAAATTTTGATATTTTCCAAAGAAACGATTGGATGTCTTCCACTCAAAAGGATAAAATCTAATATATGATAAAATATGTAGAAGGTCTTTCTGTAGAAAATAAATCTAAGGAAAATGGAGTGTAAAAAAATGGATCATTCAAAATCGGAATACGTGGACTTAAAAGTAATTTGCCCCGACGATTGCGGCAACGCACCCAAAAAAGCATACCTCAAAGAATTTAGCATCGCTTTTGCACACAACGACCTCGCTTTTCTATCAGAGAATATCACCGACGATTTTCACTGGAATATCATCGGCCAACATCCGTTCCAAGGAAAAGAAAAAGTGATCGAAATCCTCAAACAAAACCAAAATAATAAAGTAACCGAACTGCAGATTAACACCATTATCACCCACGGATATCACGGCTCAGTTAACGGTACCCAAATCGTAGAAAACAAAAAGAAATTTGCATTCTGTAACGTATACCAATTTGCCAGTTCCCGTAATAACTCCAAAATAAAAGAAATGACATCCTATCTAATTGAACTATAAAAAAGCTCAGAGCCATCATACTCTGAGCTTTTTTATGATTTTCATTATAGTAAATTCTCCACATGACCGGAACCTAAGCCCCGAAGCCGATCTCCGCAAACACCATCCGGTCCTTGCCATTTAAATCATTCACAATCTCTACCTTTACACTTTCAAAAGCTTTTTGAAAAAGCTCCGCTACCGCTTCGCCCTGACCGGCCCCAATTTCAAATCCAACCAGCGCGCGCTTCTCTAGTACTCGCGGTAGCTCAACCATAAAGCGGCGGTAAAAATCCAAGCCATCCGTCCCCGCAAACAAAGCCCGGTGCGGCTCATGCTCCGTCACAACCTCCGACATCGCCGTCATGTCACCGAGCGGAATATACGGTGGATTCGAGAGGATCACATCAAACCGAGCCCCGCTCTCCATAAACGGGCCAAGCAAATCCCCCTGAACAAACTCCACCTCCGCCCCAAGCCGGGCCGCATTCTCCCGCGCCACAGCCAGCGACGCCTCCGCAATATCAGTGCCTGACACTCGAAGTTCCGCTTCTTCCAGCTTCATCGTAATCGCGATGGCGCCGCTCCCGGTCCCGATATCCGCTAACCTGATAACCTGCTCTCCACTGAACAGCCGCTTGATCCGTTGAAGTGCACCGTGGACGAGTTCTTCCGTTTCTGGCCTCGGGATCAGCACCTCTTCATTGACGATAAACGGGCGCCCGTAAAACTCCTCCGTGCCGATGATATATTGGACCGGCACACCCTTCACGTGTTCA
Organism: Bacillus sp. AFS031507; assembly: GCF_002584635.1. Lineage (NCBI taxonomy): Bacteria > Bacillati > Bacillota > Bacilli > Caryophanales > Bacillaceae > Bacillus > Bacillus sp. AFS031507. Next base: position 107,351 of record NZ_NUOW01000007.1, on the reverse strand, counting down.
CCAACCGCTTTTTCAAAGACTTCCCACACGCCCGGAGCTAGGTCATCGCGGACATTCGCAAACAACTGCGCCCGCGACATTCCGGTGAAATGGCGAAGTAACAGCTCCCCTGCATTCTCATCACGACGCGCTGAAACTAAAAAAGAAGAAGCCCATTGAAGAGCTTCATAGACTTTTTTACTCATTAGAGGCACTTTCCAGCCTGCGCGCTTGATCATCCATAATCAGCGCATCGATGACATCATCGAGCTTGCCTTCTAAAATTTGATCAAGCTTTTGAATCGTCAAGCCAATACGGTGGTCCGTCACCCGGTTTTGCGGGAAGTTATACGTACGAATCCGCTCCGAACGGTCACCCGTACCAACCGCAGATTTACGGACAGAATCATACTCCGCCTGCGCTTCCTGTTGATACTTATCATAAATCCGTGCGCGTAAAACCTTCATCGCCTTATCTTTGTTCTTGTGCTGCGATTTCTCATCCTGAATCGAAACCACAATCCCAGTTGGAATATGCGTTAACCGAACTGCTGACATCGTCGTGTTAACGGACTGTCCGCCGGCGCCACTTGACGCAAACGCATCAAAACGGATATCTTTATCATTAATTTCCACTTCTAATTCTTCCGCTTCCGGCAAACAAACAACTGTCGCCGTCGACGTATGAATCCGGCCGCTTGACTCCGTCTCCGGAACACGCTGCACACGGTGTGCGCCGTTCTCATACTTCAACTTCGAATAGGCACCCTGGCCGTTGATCATAAAACTAATTTCCTTATAACCGCCAAGACCAGTCGGGTTCGCATCAATCAATTCCGTCTTCCAGCCCTGCGCTTCCGCATAACGGCTGTACATGCGATATAAATTCCCAGCAAACAAGGCCGCTTCGTCACCTCCCGCTGCTCCGCGGATTTCAAAGATAACGTTCTTGTCATCATTCGGATCCTTTGGAATCAGCAATAGTTTCATCTTAGCTTCCAACTCAACGATTTGCGCTTCCAGCTCATTAACTTCTTCCTTCACCATTTCACGCATATCCGCATCCAGCTTCTCATCAAGCATCGCCTTAGCATCCTGAAGTTGTTCGCGCGCATCTTTATATTCACGGTAAGTTAGTACAGTTTCTTGTATATCAGATTGTTCTTTTGAATATTCACGAAGTTTCTTTGAATCATTAATAATTTGTGGGTCGCTCAAAAGTTCATTCAACTTATCATAACGATCTTCCACCGATTGAAGACGATCAAACACGGTCTATTCACCTCAATTTTTTGTCCATAACATTCTAATTATAGTATAGGTGAAAACAACCGTCAAAACCAAATTAAGGGGAAATTTTTTCGCGGGGTGATTTTTCAAGTTAAAATCCTTTTTTTAAAAAGGAACTCAAGCTACAGCCGTAGAAAAAACATGCCCTGATAATCAGAGCATGCTACCTTCGATCTTCTTTGACACGTACTTCAATTTTATACCGCGGCAAGGCCTGGATTAGTTTCCGATGGAGTCGTGCTTCGGCATTAATTTTTCCCCGCTCAGACTGCATTCCTTTTTTATAAACAGATACCCACATCCGGTCGCCGTTGATCCAGATGGAATCGGCCGTAAACTCATTGGAATCCGCGATGACTTGCTTAGCCTTTTCGATATCGTTGCCTTGATTATTCGCACCAGCTTCGCTGCCGCTTCCTGTCCTCTTCAGGTCAAGGAAGTTCGGATTTTGATTGGTGATATCATCTTCGACCATATGCTGCTTATTCTTGCCCCGATCCGACATATTCGTCGGCGTGTTGCGGTCATTGCCACGATTGGACATATAATTGGGTGCGGATTGGTCACTCCGTAGGTCATAAGCTTCTTCATTCCCATGATTCCCACCCTGATTCCCGTTACAGCCGCTTACTAAAAACAACATACTTAATGAGAGAAACAACATAAATTTTTGCATCTTACACCTCCCATTACTATCATGCCCGGTCACGGCAGCAACAGGTCGAGTGAATTCTTTCCAAGTCCGGGAGGAGGAATTTGGCGGTCCCACAAGGGAATCCGCCAAAACTGGGTAGGATTCCGCCAACTTCCAAAGTTATTCCGCCAAACTACCCAGAATTCCGCCGAACTCGAAGTTTATTCCGCCAAACTACCCAAATATTCCGCCAAACTGCAAATTCCCCCCTAATAAACAAAAAAAACTGCCTGAGAATCCCTTCTCAGACAGTTTTTCCAATGGTGTCAGGCACTAATTATGTAAACTCAACCAACCCTGACATTCATTTGTAACTTCTTGCTCTATGCATGAACGGTATAGGACGCCGTTTTTGGGACTTCGTGATGATGACGGCAGCGGGGCTCGTACGCTTCGGAGGCACCCACTAATATGACTGGGTCATGGTAAGAGGCTGGACGTCCATCAATTAGACGCTGCGTCCGGCTTGAAGGCGAACCACAAACAGAACAGACCGCCTGCAGCTTCGTCACCGATTCAGCAATCGCCATCAACGCAGGCATCTGCCCAAACGGCTCACCGCGGAAATCCATATCAAGACCCGCACAAACCACCCGATGACCGCTATCAGCCAGCTGTTGCACAACCCTGAGAATCCCCTCATCAAAAAACTGAACCTCATCAATGGCGATAATATCCATATCCGCTTCCACATGGTGAAGAATCTCAATCGAATGAGTAATTGGCTTCGCGTCAAAAGAAGATCCATTATGAGAAACGACAGATTGATCGTGATAGCGATTATCAATTTTCGGCTTAAAAACAGCTATCTTTTGTTTGGCGAACTGAGCACGTCTAACGCGGCGAATCAATTCCTCCGATTTCCCAGAAAACATACTGCCACAGATAACCTCAACCCATCCGCTTTGCTTCATTAAATACATAAAACGGCGTCTCCTTCCAAGCAAATCCTTAAATATCTATCAATTATTTGAATTTTATTTAAATAAAAAACAGGCAAGTAAATTGCTGCTTGCCTGTACTTTTTACAATTATTGTTGCTGTTGGCTCTTGATGCCGTATTTCTTGTTGAAACGGTCAACACGTCCGCCAGCTTCAGCGAATTTTTGACGACCAGTATAGAATGGATGACATTCTGAACAAGTTTCAACGCGAATTTCTTTCTTCACTGAACCAGTTTCAAAAGTGTTTCCGCATGCACAAGTCACCGTTACTGTTTTATAATTTGGATGAATTCCTGCTTTCATTCTTTTCATCTCCTTCCGCCCTGAATCTTTCGAAACAGAGTTATATAAAGCACCTGTAAAAACAAGCACTGAAATACTAAAAACACACTGCACCCATTATAACAAGCAAAGCCATCTTTGGCAAGTTGGGATTTATTGGTTTCTTTTTTTAAAAGGAACCCATCATGCCCCCTTTACCAGGGTTGTCCGATACCTAATGGACAAGGACCGCCTTAATTTGACCACTTCACCGCATCGACTACGAACGTCTAGATTTCAGCTCTTCCCCTAGTTGTGCGAAGAACTCTTCATTCGACTTAGTTTGTCTCAATTTTTTCAAGAAGCGTTCCGCAAAATCTGGTGAATCTGACATCGATTTTCTGATCGCCCATAATTTATCCAAATGATCCTTCGGAATCAAGAGCTCTTCCTTACGCGTTCCCGAACGACGGATATCAAGCGCAGGGAAAATACGACGTTCAGCCAACTGACGGTCAAGATGCAGTTCCATATTACCTGTCCCTTTAAATTCCTCATAAATCACGTCATCCATCCGTGAGCCTGTATCGACCAAAGCCGTCGCAAGAATCGTCAAACTGCCGCCCTCTTCGATATTACGGGCTGCCCCGAAGAAACGCTTCGGACGGTGGAAGGCTGCTGGGTCAATACCACCAGAAAGCGTCCTTCCGCTTGGAGGAATTACAAGGTTGTATGCACGAGCAAGACGCGTAATACTATCCATCAGGATTACAACATCGCGTTTGTGCTCGACTAAACGCATCGCGCGGTCAAGCACCAGCTCCGCTACTTTAATATGATTTTCAGGTACTTCGTCAAACGTCGAACTGACGACGTCACCGGCAACCGAACGCTCGATGTCGGTCACTTCTTCCGGACGTTCATCGATTAACAGCATGATTAATTCCACTTCCGGATGGTTCGTTGTAATGCTGTTCGCAATTTCTTTTAACAGCATTGTTTTACCCGCTTTTGGCGGAGCGACGATTAAGCCACGCTGCCCAAAACCAACCGGTGCGACAACATCCATAATTCTTGTCGATAGATGTTTTTGAGTCGTTTCTAATTTCATCTGTCTGTTTGGATATAATGGTGTGAGGCCTGGGAAGTACACCCGTTCTTTCGCTGATTCCGGATCTTCCCCGTTGACAGCCTCTACGTGCAATAGTCCATAATAACGCTCATTTTCCTTTGGAGGTCGTACCTTACCGGAAACTTTATCCCCATTACGAAGGTCGAAGCGGCGGATTTGCGAAGCAGAAATATAGATATCTTCTGAGCTTGGCGAGTAGTTAATTGGTCGTAAGAATCCAAATCCTTCTGATTGGATGATTTCCAAGACGCCTTCCATAAAAAAGTACCCCTGCTGCTCCGCACGAGATTTCAGGATGGCAAAAATTAATTCTTTTTTTGTTAATTTGCTGTAATAAGTCACTTTATATTCGCGAGCAAGCTCATAAAGCTCCTTCAGCTTCATATTTTCTAAACTTGAAATTGTTAAGTCCATTTGTGCACCACACTTTTATTTTTTTGGCTCTTTAAACTTGGTCGTTGATTTCCGCTCCAGGTGCGCAGCGCCGCGCGGGCGGTTTGGGAAGCCTCCTCGGCGCAAAGCGCCTGTGGGGTCTCCTCTGACCCGTCCTCGCGCAGGAGTCTTCGCACCTTCCGCTCCAATCAACGTAGGCTATAAATCAACAATGACCTCTAACACAGCCATTTCTTTCAATCAGATAATAATTAAGAGAGTTGAGGAATTGAAATAGAAGTAGTAAGAAATGAATAGAATTGCAGAAAAATGCATAAAACAATTACTATTTTACCCTCTATGCAAAAAATTAATCAACTAAATTTTCTATTTTCATTCATTGGGAATTTTTTCTTTGAAGGAGTTCGTTGAAAATTCCTAATCGAGTGTAATAGGAGTTTTTTAATTTAGGAGAGGTGATGCCATGAAGGGTGCCTGACACGCACTGGTGTCAGGCACCCTCCTTGCGGCATCGCCTATTTAATCACTAAATTAGGTTTTTTCTTTAAACTATGACGACCTTCGACAAAGCGGACGGTGCCTGATTTGGCACGCATAACGATTGAGTGGGTCGAACCGTAGGATCCTTTGAATTGAACACCGCGCAGCAATTCTCCGTCGGTAATCCCTGTCGCAGCAAAAATGGCGTCATCGCCTTTGACAAGGTCCTCCATCCGCAGGACGCGATTGACATCAAGTCCCATTTTGATGCAGCGCTCAAGCTCCGCATCATTTTGCGGCAATAGTTTACCGATGATTTCGCCGCCAAGACATTTTAAGGCAACAGCAGACAGAACGCCTTCAGGAGCACCGCCAGAACCAAAGAGAATATCCACACCGGTATTGTCGAATGCCGTATTAATGGCACCTGCCACGTCACCATCATTAATTAACTTGATTCTTGCCCCTGCTTCACGAAGCTGAGCAATGATATGTTCATGTCGCTCACGATTTAAGACAGTCGCCACGACATCCTCGATATCTTTATTTTTCGCTTTGGCAACGGCCTTTAAGTTGTCCAGAACAGACGCATTAATATCAATATGTCCGACTGCTTCGGGCCCAACCGCGATTTTTTCCATGTACATATCAGGAGCATGAAGAAGGTTGCCATGGTCGGCAATCGCAAGAACCGCTAAAGCATTCCAGCCGCCTGATGCTAAAATATTGGTCCCTTCGAGCGGGTCAACGGCAACATCGACGCGTGGTCCGTAGCCTGTCCCAAGTTTTTCACCAATATAAAGCATTGGTGCTTCATCCATTTCCCCTTCACCAATGACAACTGTACCCTTCATTGGCACGGTGTCAAACACATCGCGCATGGCAGAAGTAGCTGCACCATCGGCCTCATCTTTTTTCCCACGGCCCATCCAACGGGCTGAAGCTATTGCTGCTGCTTCTGTGACACGGACAAGCTCCATCGTTAAACTTCTTTCCATCGGTCTCCATCTCCCTATGTCTTATGTTTATCTCCTGAACTTTGCTTTCTGTCTAGGCTACAGCGCTCAGCGGCTAAACCGGGCGCTTCCGCTTTTCTATTGTCTAGCTCCAGCGCCCAGCGGCTAGTGTCCTTCGCGCTTTTCCCTACGATAAGTCAACATCGGAACGCTTGCGCTCTCCGTGTTTCCTTTATCTCAGTCAAAGCGCTCCAGGCCATACGCCGCTAAACCGGTCGCTTCCGCTTTTCTATGTGTTCTTCATCTGTTCTACTTCTTCTTTTGTCAACGCTTCCCGCCAAATGGTTGCACCGAGTCCGTTTAATTTTCCGACAAGGTCACTATAGCCGCGGTCGATATGTTCAAGACCGGTTACTTCAGTAATTCCTTCGGCAATCAATCCGGCAATGACAAGTGCGGCTCCTGCCCTGAGGTCGCTTGCCTTCACTTTGGCACCTTGAAGGTGAATCGGGCCATTAATAATGGCTGAGCGTCCTTCCACCTTGATATTGGCGTTCATTCTTCTTAGTTCATCGATATGCTTAAAGCGGGCACCATAAATCGTGTCTGTCACAACACTTGAGCCGGCAGCCTTTGTCAGAAGCGTTGTAAACGGTTGCTGTAAATCGGTCGGAAACCCAGGATAAACAAGCGTTTTAATGTCGACAGCCTTTAATTTTGTTGACCCGTCAACAAACACTTGATCATCGCCGGATTCGACACGAACACCCATTTCGCGCAGTTTAGCAATTAATGATTCTAAATGCTGCGGGATGACGTTATCGATTAACACTCCTTCGCCCACCGCTGCGCCTAAAATCATATACGTGCCTGCTTCAATTCGGTCAGGAATAATGGTGTGGCGGCAGCCATGGAGTGATTCCACACCATCGATACGGATCACGTCCGTTCCTGCGCCTTTAATTTTCGCACCCATACTTGTTAGCAGCGTCGCCACATCAATGATTTCCGGTTCTTTCGCCGCATTCTCAATCACCGTTCGGCCTTTGGCCCGAACAGCCGCCAACATGATATTAATCGTTGCTCCCACACTGACGACGTCAAGATAAATCCGTGCGCCGCGAAGCTCGTCCGCCCGTAAATAAATCGCCCCTTGTTCATTGGTGATTTGGGCCCCAAGTGCTTCGAAACCTTTAATATGCTGATCAATCGGTCTTGGTCCTAAATGGCAGCCGCCAGGTAAGCCAATTACCGCTTTTTTAAATCGGCCGAGCATCGCACCCATTAAGTAATAAGAAGCACGGAGCTTTTTTACTTTCCCGTTTGGCAGGGGCATGGAAATCATGGTAGATGGGTCGACCGTCATATCGTTATCAGAAAGCTGAACGTTTCCGCCGATTTCTTCAAGGAGGTCCTTCAAGATTTCAACATCTGAAATGTCCGGCAATCCCTCAATTGTCACTGGTGATTCCGCTAAAATTGTTGCAGGAATTAACGCGACGGCACTGTTTTTTGCCCCGCTGATCCGTACAGTTCCCTTTAACGGATATCCGCCCGCAATTTTAAGTTTTTCCATTTTCGACTCCCTTCTAAGCCCTTGTAAGTCAATCGGTACGCATCCGCTTATTACTGAATGAGGCTCTAGGTATATTTTTCCATCACGAAAAGTCAAAATCCGACAGTTTGTCTATCTTTTAGTTTACACCAAAATTCTATTTTCATGTATGGTAATGAAAAATTTTTTCATAAAACTGGAAATTTATGCCTCTGTACGAGCTTTCCAGTCTGTTAGGAAGCCTTCAATGCCCTTATCTGTTAATGGATGATGGAATAATCCCATTAATACTTTGTATGGAATGGTTGCAATATGAGCGCCTCTTAATGCGGCTTTTGTCACGTGAACTGGATTACGAATGGAGGCTGCTATGATTTCTGATTCAATTTTCAGTTTTCTTTCACAAACTGAAACCGCCCTTTGGTAAGGACGGTTTTCATTTTATCATATTTGGAACAAATATAAAAACGACATTGTTCCCGTTTTTCAGAATTGTCTTACGCTCTGCCTGAAGAACCGAATTCGCGAATTTTGCCAATAACAGTTGCTTTGATGGCATCACGAGCTGGTCCTAAATATTTACGTGGATCGTATTCTTCTGTTTTTACTGCTAATGTTTCACGAACAGCTTTTGCAGATGCGATTTGATTTTCTGTATTCACATTGATTTTTGCTGTTCCAAGTGAAACAGATTTTTGGATATCCTTTAATGGGATACCAGTTCCGCCGTGAAGGACTAATGGAAGACCAGTAATCTTGCCGATTTCTTCCATTTCAGCAAAACCAAGGTTTGGTTCGCCTTTGTAAGGACCGTGAACAGAACCTAATGCAGGTGCAAGGCAGTCGATACCTGTGCGTTTTACAAGTTCTTCACATTCTTTTGGATCTGCGTAAATGACGCCTTCAGCGATAACATCGTCTTCTTGGCCGCCAACAGTTCCTAATTCCGCTTCAACAGAAACACCTTTTGAATGAGCATAGTCAACTACTTTAGAAGTAATTTCGATATTTTCTTCAAATGGGTGGTGAGAAGCATCGATCATAACAGATGTGAAGCCTGCATCAATCGCTTCTTTACATTTTTCAAAGCTTGAACCGTGGTCAAGGTGAATGGCCACTGGTACTGTCACTTTCAAGTCTTCCATTAAGCCTTCAACCATTTTTACAACGGTTTTGAAGCCAGACATATAACGGGCAGCACCTTCAGATACCCCAAGGATAACTGGTGAATTTTCAGCTTGTGCAGCTTGAAGAATGGCTTGTGTAAATTCTAGGTTATTTAAGTTAAATTGCCCAACCGCATAGCCTTCTGCTTTTGCTTTGATGAGCATTTCTTTCATTGAAACTAATGGCATTTCTCTTCCTCCTTAGTTTAGGTCACTATCTTTTTCAAAAATGGGCCTTCCGTATTAAGGTTTTCCCTCAATTTTACGGATTATGTATTACTTGAAAAAGATAACCAACCAGTAAAAAGTTCATATGTATCATATCAAACCAAGGTTCGAAATGCCATTAAAAAGTCAGAGTTTTATAAACTGTCATAATGAAAGCGCGTCCATTTAACTATTCCCACAGTTCTTATGTTTTTTATAAAAAAATGACGTTAATTCATCTTTTGAGGGATGTGTTTTCGAACGGCTGCACGAATATCATCAATGTCAAACGGCTTGGCAAAATGTGTGATCGCTCCAAGGTCCTTCGCTTCTTGAATCATATCCAGCTCGCCATAAGCTGTCATGATAATGACGCGGATTTCCGGATCGATTACTTTCATTCTTTTTAAAATCTCGATACCGTCCATTCCAGGAATTTTCATATCCAATAGGACAAGGTCGGGGTCATGCTTTGTTACAATTTCAAGAGCCTGAATGCCATTGGCAGCCTGAAAGGTCTGATACCCTTCTTTTTGAAACACTTCGTTTAGTAAGATTCGAATGCCAAACTGATCATCAACGATTAAAATTTTGTCTTTCATAACTCCACCTCTTCCTTATTTTTAAATTGCTTTTTTATTATCCCTCTATCTCTCACTTGTTATATTTCTCGCTGAAAGATAAATTCTCCTGCAGAAATTTTGATATTTTTCTTTTATTTTTGCAGTGGCGAAAAAATGCTTATAATAAGAGGGTGAATAGGAGGGTTTTTATGTTAAAAATGTTTACTACTCAATTAACCGGTCTATTGAAGCGGATTGAGGAAAAAGAGGAATATTCCTTTGAAGATGGCGCCCGCTTGCTTGCGCAAGGGCCGATATATATTTTTGCCACGAAGGAAATGAAGGCGGTTGAGTTTGAAGCTTTAGAGGGTGCCGAACCATTAAAGGACGCAAATGTGTTGTCACTCGAGAGTTTTGGGGAGCTAACTGACTCTGATCGGGTGCTGCTTTTCTCGCGGTATGCAAGTGATGAAGACGCCATGGAGGTGGCCGCTCAACTTCAGGAAAAGGCGATTCCTTTTGTGGCTGTTTCCACGGCTGTTCCGGAGGGTGGAAAATTGCAAGAGTTGGCCGATCTCCATATCGATTTGCGGCTGACGAAAGGCCTCCTCCCCGATGACTTTGGAAATCGCTATGGATATCCGTCATCAATGGCAGCATTATTCGTTTATTTCGGCTTGAAATTCACCATTGAGGAGATTTTAGCGGAATATGAGGAGTAAAACGGGGTGAATAACCCTGTTTTTTTATTGCCCTTGATTATTTCCCGGGGGGTTAAGAGGTCAAAAATATAGACTTTTGGCTTTTGTGCCATTTTGGGGTGATTTTGTGCCAATTCCAGGTGGTTTTGTGCATTTTCGGCATGCTTTTGTGCTATTTTCAAAGGGTTTTGTGCCATTTTGAAGTAGTTTTGTATAATTAGACAATAAATGGAAATTACCCTAATAATGCTAATACCATTTTACAAAAATTCCCTATATATAAGTTTCCATTTTATAAAAATCGCCTTTGTATAATCTGACACAAATACCCTTTTTATAAAAACCCAAAGATAAAAAAACAGGACCAGCAACTAAACTGGTCCTGACCACAAAACTTATTTTTGAATCGTTGCTTTAATAAAGTCACGGAACAAGGGCTGCGGACGTGTTGGTCTAGAGACGAATTCCGGATGGAATTGCGACGCTACAAACCAAGGATGGTCCTTCAGTTCAACAATCTCTACTAAACGGCCGTCCGGGCTAGTCCCAGAGAACACAAAGCCGCGAGCTTCCATGTCTTGACGATAATGATTGTTAAACTCATAACGATGGCGGTGGCGCTCATAAATAACCTCTTCTTCATACGCTTCAAACGCCTTCGATCCCTCAACAATACGCGCAGGATAAAGACCTAAACGCAGCGTGCCGCCTAAATCCTCAACATCCTTCTGCTCTGGAAGCAAATCAATAATCGGATGAGCTGTATCCGCATCAAATTCTGCAGAATGCGCACCTTGAAGTCCAAGCACATTGCGGGCAAATTCAATCGTTGCCAGCTGCATCCCTAAACAAATACCAAGGAATGGCTTCTTCACTTCACGAGCATAGCGCGTCGCTTCAATTTTCCCTTCAATCCCGCGGTCACCAAAGCCGCCCGGAACAAGGACACCGTCGACATCATTCAATAACTCAGCTACATTTTCACGTGTAACCTCTTCGGCATTAATCCATTTAATTTCAACTTCGGTATCAAACGCATAACCGGCATGTTTCATCGCTTCCACGACAGAAATATAGGCATCCTGAAGCTCCACATATTTTCCGACAAGACCAATGCGCGTCTTATTCGAAAGGTTGATGACGCGGTTAACGAGTGCTTTCCACTCCGTCATATCCGCTTCGTTCGTAACTAATTTCAAATGATCGCAGACGATTTGGTCCATATTTTGATCTTGAAGCGCTAGTGGAATCGAATAAAGCGTATCGGCATCGCGACATTCGATTACAGCTTTCGCATCAATATCACAGAACAACGCAATTTTATCCTTCATATCCTGTGAAACCGGCATTTCCGTCCGCACGACAATAATGTTTGGCTGAATTCCGAGGCTGCGCAGCTCTTTCACGCTGTGCTGGGTCGGCTTGGTTTTCATTTCACCCGCTGCTTTAATATACGGAATCAGCGTACAGTGAATGTACATCACATTTTCCGAGCCAATATCGCTCTTGATTTGGCGAATCGCCTCAAGGAATGGGAGTGATTCAATATCGCCTACCGTTCCGCCAATCTCAGTAATTACTACATCCGCATTCGTTTCTTTACCGGCGCGGAAGCAGCGTTCCTTAATTTCATTGGTGATATGCGGAATAACCTGTACAGTTGCACCCAAATAATCACCGCGGCGCTCTTTCCGTAAAACCGTCGAATAAATTTTTCCGGTTGTTACGTTGCTGTACTTGTTTAAGTTGATGTCGATAAAACGCTCATAGTGACCTAAGTCCAAATCTGTTTCAGCGCCATCACCGGTAACGAATACTTCACCGTGCTGGTACGGACTCATTGTTCCAGGGTCAACGTTAATGTATGGGTCGAATTTTTGAATGGTCACATTCACGCCCCGATTTTTCAATAAGCGCCCTAAAGATGCTGCTGTAATTCCTTTTCCTAGTGATGAAACCACACCACCAGTTACAAAAATATATTTTGTCATAAATATTTCCCCCTCTTATACAGTTTGTACATTATTCAGTTTGTTTAAGGGTTTTTGTAAAAAAATATTTTCCTTACGCCCGAAAAAATTTGGAACAATAAAAAACGCTCTCCTACTCTTAGTAGGGAGCGTATTATAAGTAAATAACGTATCGTCCTTTTTTAAGGAGCCCAAAAGTGATTCTACAAGGGCACGAATAAAATGTCAAGTCGATTAGTCTTCTTCTACTTCCTCTTCTTCAAACACTTCTTCTTCCTCAAGATCATCATCGAGGTCATCTTCTTCATCGAGGTCAATCTCAAGCTCGTCCTCGATCACATCATCATCATCGTCTTCGTCAAACTCATCTACTTCGTCGATATCAAGATCATCTTCATCATCAAGTAGATCATCTTCATCATCAAAGTCATCAAAATCATCTTCAATTTCATCCACTTCATCGATTTCATCGAAATCTTCTTCGTCGACAACCTTCTTCGCCTTTTTCTTCTTAGGTTTCACAACAGTGACAACTTCTTCCTCAGCAGTATCGACTGGATACCAAACGCGAAGTCCCCAGCGGTTACTTCCTAATGAAAGGAAACGTCCATCTACATTTATGTCGGTGTAAAATTGTGCTAGTCTTGTTTGAATTTCTTGCTCAGTAATCCCAGATGCCTTCTTAATTTCTTTTAATAGATCATTAAAGGCAATCGGTTCCTTACTATTTTTCAAAAATTCAAAAGCCATTTCCATAAGGGAAAACTCTTTTAATTCCTCTTTTGAGTATTGTGCTAAACTCAATATGGGCACTTCCTTTCTCTATTTAACACTCTTAAATGAGTGATTAACGGACATAACAATAAGGTTAATTAATATAAACTTGAGAATTGTCCAGCTCCAGCTCCCAGCGACTAGTGTACTTCGCTAAATGGGCGCTTCCGCTTTTCTCTTAAAAATACATATTCTTCATTATAAACAAATTCTTCCGGTTTATGCTAGTGCTAGTCGTTGTTTCATTTGAATTTTTGCGGATGGGCCTTTTCACTATCAATTTTCTTAGTTTTCTTGGCTTGCTTCTGCTTTTTCATCTCCTTAATAGATATCACTAGAAAGAAGATTGCTAGCAGCAAGAACGAAACCGCGCCCAACTGACGTTGATAGAGATAATTTAATGGCCAGGCACAAACAATTAAAACCACCAATATATGACTTACCTTCATTTGCTCACCTGCCCAAAACCCTCGGAGTATGTACGCTAAATCGATTATATAAGATTAACGCAGATATTAATATCTCATAAAATAAGTTTTATTACAAAAATTGGTGTCAGGCACCATGTGAAATATTCACATGGTGCCTGACACCGTACTCTACATATTTCGTCGATATTGTCCGCCCACTTCGTACAGGGCTCTCGTGATTTGCCCGAGGCTGGCTACTTTAACGGTTTCCATTAATTCGGCAAAAATATTGCCATTGTTGACGGCGGCCTCTTTTAAGCGCTTCAATGCTGCCACTGAAGCATCTGCATGACTTTCCTGGAAGGCCCGTAAATTGACGATCTGCAATTCCTTCTCTTCGTAAGATGCACGCGCTAATTCCATATTGTTGACATCTTCCGCTGACGGAGGATTCGGATTCAAATACGTATTAACGCCGATAATCGGTAATTCGCCGGTATGCTTTTTCATTTCATAATACATTGATTCATCTTGAATTTTACCGCGCTGATACTGTGTTTCCATTGAACCAAGCACACCTCCGCGGTCATTCAAACGCTCAAACTCTTGTAATACCGCTTCCTCGACCAGATCGGTAAGCTCCTCAACAATAAACGAACCTTGCAACGGATTTTCATTTTTCGCTAAACCATGTTCTTTGGTAATAATCATCTGAATCGCCATCGCCCGGCGTACTGATTCTTCCGTTGGCGTCGTAATGGCCTCATCATATGCATTTGTATGGAGCGAATTACAGTTATCCTGCAGGGCCATTAACGCCTGCAGTGTCGTCCGGATATCATTAAAATCAATTTCTTGGGCATGAAGCGAACGGCCAGACGTCTGGACATGATACTTTAATTTTTGACTGCGCTCGTTGGCGCCGTATTTATTGCGCATCACAGTTGCCCAAATTCGTCGTGCGACACGGCCAATCACCGTATATTCTGGATCCAAGCCATTCGAGAAAAAGAACGACAAGTTCGGGGCAAAATCATCAATATTCATGCCGCGGCTTAAATAGTATTCCACATACGTAAACCCATTTGACAATGTAAAAGCCAGCTGCGAAATCGGATTTGCACCGGCTTCCGCAATATGATAGCCCGAAATCGACACTGAATAATAATTGCGGACTAGATGTTCGATGAAATATTGCTGAATATCACCCATCATCCTTAGAGCAAACTCGGTTGAGAAAATACATGTATTTTGACCTTGGTCTTCTTTTAAAATATCGGCCTGCACCGTACCGCGCACCGTCCGTAACGTATAGGCCCGTACCTCCGCAAACTCTTCAACCGTTAACACACGGCCAAGTTCCGCTTCCTTCCTCTGCACCTGCTGATCGATCGCTGTATTCATAAACATCGCTAAAATGATCGGTGCTGGTCCATTAATCGTCATCGAAACCGATGTCGACGGATGGCACAGGTCAAAGCCTTCATATAGCTTTTTCATATCATCTAGCGTACATACATTGACGCCGCTTTCCCCGATTTTCCCGAAAATATCCGGGCGGTAATCCGGGTCTTCACCGTAAAGCGTCACGGAGTCAAACGCGGTACTTAACCGTTTCGCCTCATCATCCTTCGATAAATAATGGAAGCGGCGATTCGTCCGCTCCGGTGTCCCTTCGCCCGCAAACTGCCGTTTCGGATCTTCCCCCTCACGCTTGAACGGGAATACACCCGCCGTATACGGGAACGAACCCGGCACATTTTCCTGGTAGACCCAGCGGAGAATTTCACCATAATCCTTATACCTCGGCAGCACCACTTTCGGAATGTCAAGCCCTGAAAGGCTTTTCGTTTTTAACACCGTGATAATCTCTTTATCACGAATCCTCGTCACAAACTTATCGCCAGAATAGGCCGCCTTTGTCTGTGCCCACGAATCAAGAATTTTACGTGATTCTGGTGTCAGACGCGCCTCGGTTTCTTGCTTCACCACTTCTAAAGCAGCAATCACCGCCGCATCGCTTACCGCTTCGATCGCCCCTTCTAACTGAAATAACTTCCGGGCAATATTCGCCTGTTCTTCAGCTTTCTTATGATAACCGCGCACCGTTTCGGATATTTCACGTAAATAATAACGACGGTCGGTTGGTATAATCACATTTTGCTTCTCCACAAGGGCATTTTTACTAAAAGAAGTCATCCAGCCGGTGCCCATTTTGTCATTAATTTTTTCAATCAAGGCCGCGAACAATGCATTCGTGCCCAGATCATTGAACTGGCTCGCAATCGTTCCATAAACCGGCATATCATCGATGTCTTTTTCAAACAGCATATGGCTCCGCTGATACTGCTTTTGAACCTGGCGCCTTGCATCCTCCGATCCCTTGCGCTCAAACTTATTAATGACAATCAGGTCAGCAAAATCAATCATATCAATCTTTTCAAGCTGGGACGGCGCTCCAAATTCACTCGTCATCACGTACAAGGAAACATCGCAAATCTCCGTGATTTCCGCATCCCCCTGGCCAATCCCGCTCGTTTCGACAATCACAAGGTCAAAGCCAGCAGCCTTCGTGACGGCAACCGCATCGCTGATCGCCAGTGATAATTCACTTTTCGAATGCCTTGTCGCCAGACTGCGCATATATACATTCGGCGAAAAAATTGCATTCATGCGGATCCGGTCCCCTAACAGCGCACCGCCTGTCTTTTGCTTGGTTGGATCCACCGATAGAATCGCCACCTTTTTATCCGGCAATTCATTAATAAAGCGGCGGATCAATTCATCGGTCAACGAACTTTTTCCGGCTCCGCCCGTACCCGTGATTCCGACGACCGGAATCCGCTTCTCCAGTGACTTTACTTGGTCAAGCACCTGCTCAACCGTTGCTGCCGCCTCGTTCCGTTTATCAACATGAAGTTCTGCCAAGGTAATCAACTTCGCCACCGCATTCACATCACCCGTCGGAAGCTTCTCCATTTGTTCAGCCACATCCAGCGGAACCGTCGCAAAATCGCACTCCTCCAGCATCCGGTCAATCATACCTTGAAGCCCTAACTTCCGGCCATCTTCCGGTGAAAAAATCCACGCAATCCCGTACTCATGAAGCTCATTTATTTCCCGCGGGATAATCACACCGCCGCCGCCGCCATAAATGCGGATGTTCGGCGCCCCTTTTTCCTTCAGTAAATCGTACATATATTTAAAGTATTCAACATGCCCGCCTTGATACGAAGAAATCGCAATCCCCTGCACATCCTCCTGAATCGCCGCGTTCACAACCTCCTCAACCGAGCGATTATGGCCAAGATGAATGACCTCGGCCCCACTTGCCTGAAGAATACGCCTCATAATATTGATGGAAGCATCATGCCCGTCAAACAAACTAGAAGCCGTGACAAAGCGAATATGATGCTTCGGCTGATAAATTCCCATCGTAGTCCTCCTTTTAGACCATCTTTATTAAAAATAAACGCATCTACTTTTAGCCCATTCAGACCATTTTATAAAAATGAACTCCATTCACTGTTCGCAACTTAATCAGCATTACGACCTTGCTTGTGTGGACGAATGAATGCCGTGAAACAATTGATCGGTTTGCAGGTCAATGTATTCATCGAGTGTATATAATTTTTGCAGCGCCCAGCGGCGGAACGCCCACATTTGGCCCTCGACAATAATGTTATGGGAAATCAATTCGATCTGCTTTTCTGATAGCTGCAGCTCGCCATTGTCGACGCACCTTGTGATCAAGCTCTCAAACATCGCCGCCATTTCCATTTCTTTTTTCAGCACATAGGGAAGGGCATCCTTCGTCAGCGATTTGGCTTCTTGATACATGACAAGAACCTCATCCTGCATCTCATCAATCACTCGGAAATAATGACGGACACCCATCTTCAGGCTCAAAAGCGTGCCTTTTTTCTGCTCGAGATCCTGCTCGAGGCGCTCGCGAACATGATCATAGATACTGTCGCAAACGAGATAAAGGACGTCTTCCTTGGAGCGGATGTACTCATAAAGTGTCCCGATGCTAAAACCGGCCGCTTTCGCGATTTCCCTTGTCGTTGTCCGATGAAATCCCTTTTCCTTAAAAAGGCTGACGGCCCCTTTGATCATTTGATCACGCCTTTTCTGAACCAGACGTTCATCCTTTACAGAAGCCAGTACTTCCCGCTTTTCCATCATGCTCTAACCGCCTTATTTCGTGATCATCCGTGAGATAACGAGGCGTTGAATTTCTTGTGTTCCCTCGTAAATTTGCGTGATTTTTGCATCGCGCATAAATCGCTCAACTGGATAATCCTTTGTATAGCCATACCCGCCAAAAACTTGTACGGCCTCGGTTGTTACCTTCATCGCTGTATCGCCAGCAAATAACTTGGACATCGCTGACTCCTTGCCGTACGGCAGACCTTGTGACTCCAGCCATGCCGCTTGATAGGTTAATAATCTCGATGCCTCAATCCCGGTTGCCATATCCGCCAGCTTAAAGCCGATTCCTTGATTGGCGACGATTGGTTTCCCAAATTGATGGCGTTCCTTTGCATAATCCACTGCAGCATCGAGCGCCCCTTGAGCAATTCCGACGGCTTGCGCAGCGATGCCATTGCGGCCGCCATCAAGCGTCTGCATGGCAATTTTAAAGCCTTCGCCTTCTGCGCCGAGTCGATTGGCAACAGGAACCTTGCAATCTTCAAAAATAATTTCCGTTGTGGGCGAGGAACGAATGCCGAGTTTCTTTTCTTTTTTCCCAACCGAGAAGCCTGGGAAGTCGCTCTCGATAATAAACGCGGTTGTTCCTCTTTGTTTACTTGTTGGATCGGTTAATGCAAATACGACATAAATGTCGGCCACACCACCGTTTGTAATAAAGATTTTCGAACCATTAAGGACATAGTGATCTCCTTCTAGGCGTGCAGTTGTTCTCATCCCGCCTGCATCCGAACCGCTGCCAGGCTCTGTTAAGCCGTACGCGCCAATTTTGGTTCCTTCTGCCATTGGGCGCAGATAGGTTTGCTTTTGCTCCTCACTGCCAAATTTGTAAATCGGCCAGCCGGCTAGAGACGTATGGGCGGAGAGCATCACGCCTGTCGATGCATCAACACGAGACAGTTCTTCGACGGCAATACAGTAAGCAAGATAATCGCTGCCAATCCCGCCGTATTCTTCCGGCCACGGAATTCCGGTTAAGCCAAGCTCCGCCATTTTGTCAAAAATCTCGCGGTCAAAGCGCTCTTCCTCATCCCGCTCTGCGGCTGTCGGTGCTACTTCATTGCGCGCAAAATCCCGTACCATTTTCCGGATCATTTCATGTTCTTCAGAAAGTTTAAAGTTCATTTCAAGTCCTCCTATTTGGATGAATATATATTAAAAGATTAAGATTTGAACTCAGATTACTGTCTAGTTTCAGCGCCTAGGGGCTCGGGGTCATAAGCTTATCTAGTTTCGGCTCCTTGGGACTCGAGTCATAAACCACCCCCTGAAGAAGGCAAAAAGCGCCTTCTTGCAGGGTGCGTCTTATGCCTTCGTCCCAGGACAGTCGCCTCCACATTTAATTCAATCTGTCCTGAAGGTTAAAAAGCAACCTCCAAGCCAGCTCGTCTTATGCCTGTCGCCCCTGGACAAGGCGCTTCCGCTTTTCTTTAGAGATGCTTACTAATCACAATCCGTTGAATTTCGCTCGTGCCTTCATAAATTTCGGTTATTTTCGCGTCACGGAAATAGCGTTCAACTGGATAATCTTCGGTATAGCCGTAGCCGCCAAATACTTGGATCGCTTCGGTTGTTACCTCGACTGCTGTTTTGGTCGCGAACAGTTTCGCTATCGACGCCTCCAAGGTACATTTCAACCCTTGATTTCTCAGGTAGGCTGCCCGATAGACTAATAGTTTTGCCGCTTCGACACTGGTCGCCATGTCGGCTAGTTTGAAACCAATCCCTTGTTGGCGGGCGATCGGCTTGCCAAATTGCTGGCGGTCTTGGGCATAGGTGGTTGCGGCTGACAGTGCGGCCTCCGCAATCCCTAGTGCTTGGGTAGCAATCCCAATACGGCCGACATCAAGGTTCGCCATCGCGATTTTAAAGCCCTCGCCTTCTGCGCCGAGTAGGTTCTCTGCTGGAACTTGCATGTCCTCGAACGTAAGCTGGACAGTTCTCGAACCATGCAAGCCCATTTTCTTCTCATCCTTACCGACGATAAAGCCCGGGGTATTTTTTTCAACGATAAACGCAGAAATTCCCTTGCTGCCCTGTTCCGGATTCGTTTTGGCAAAAACAATATAGACATCGGCCTCGCCGCCGTTCGTAATGAACACCTTTGAGCCGTTAATGACGTAATGATCACCCTTCTTCACGGCACGGGACTTTAAGCTGGCAGCATCGGAACCTGAACTTGGCTCGGTTAAGCAAAACGCGCCAAGGTACTCCCCTGAAGCAAGCTTCGGCACATACTTATTTTTCTGTTCTTCTGAGCCAAAATAGACGATCGGGTTGGTGCAGACCGAGGTATGGACTGAAAGAATCACTCCCACCGTCGCACTGACTTTGGACAGCTCATGAATCGCTAGGATATAGGAGGTGAAGTCCATCGCGGCCCCGCCGTATTTTTCAGGTACAGGAATCCCCATCAGGCCAAGTTCGCCCATTTTGCGAAGGATTTCGCGCGGGAATTCGCCTCTTTCCATATTTTCAATAAACGGTGCAATTTCGCTGTTGGCAAAATCGCGAACCATTTTACGCATCATTTCTTGTTCTTCGGTGAATGAAAGATTCATGGTGGTCTCCCCTTTGGAAGAATGTAAAATCGTGGTACTCATCATCATCACGACCCCTTTTTCGAAGAAATGCTGTGTTTATTCGTACGTATAAAAACCGCGTCCTGTTTTCTTACCGAGCCAGCCTGCTTTCACATATTTACGGAGGAGCGGGCAGGGACGGTATTTGTCGTCGCCAAAACCTTGGTGAAGCGTTTCCATAATATACAGGCATGTATCTAGGCCGATAAAATCGGCCAAGGTTAACGGCCCCATTGGGTGGTTCATGCCGAGCTTCATGACTTCGTCGATCGCTTCCTTCGTAGCCACGCCCTCGTAAAGCGTATAAATCGCTTCGTTGATCATTGGCATCAGAATGCGGTTTGAGACAAAACCAGGGAAATCATTGACTTCAACCGGTACCTTGCTTAAGGTTTTTGTCATATCTTCAATGACTTGGTACACTTCATCAGCAGTCGCGAGGCCGCGAATGATTTCGACGAGCTTCATGACCGGAACCGGGTTCATGAAGTGCATGCCGATGACTTTTTCCGGACGCTTCGTTGCTGCCGCAATTTCGGTGATTGGCAGTGATGAGGTATTGCTCGCTAGTATTGTATGTGCTGGGGTAATTTCATCGAGTTGGGCAAAGATTTTTGTTTTGATGTCCATATTTTCAACGGCAGCCTCGATGACAAGGTCGACGTCACTGGCATCATTTAGGTCGGTTGAAGTGGTGATGTTGCTGAGAACTTCCTGTTTTTGCTCTTCGGTCAGGCGCCCTTTATCAACGTTCCGTGTAAGTATTTTATTGATCCCTGCTAAGCCACGTTCCACAAATTCCGGTTTTAGATCATTTAAGATGACCGAGTATCCCGCCTGGGCACAAACTTGGGCAATCCCTGAGCCCATTTGTCCTGCACCGATCACCATTAGCTTTGAAATTTTCATTTTTTCCCCTCCGAAGCAAGGCCGGAACGAGTCCGACCTAGATTTTTTATGTTTTTTTGTCTATTTTTACATCGGTTTTGTGTTAATTTAAGAGTACTTTTGAGTCATCTCAGTGTTTTGTGTTTTTTCAAACAAGCTTTTGTACCATCTCAGGTGTTTTGTACGAGTTTCTGGGTGTTTTGTGTCATTCCGGCAAGGTTTTGTGCCATTTTCCAAGTGTTTTGTGCCATTTTTGAATGGTTTTGTGCCAAAATTCAACTGTTTTGTTCAATTAGACATTATTTGAAAAAAACCAACTCTAAAAGTTAGCTTTTAGGAACCCTCCGTTGAACACGACTCCGATTAATCAAATTAATATCTCACCCTAGAGATTAGCCCTTCGGAACCTCGATCATCACGGCATCGCCTTGGCCGCCGCCGCTGCAAATTGCAGCAATCCCAATTCCGCCGCCGCGGCGCTTTAATTCGTGCATTAACGTAAGGATAATGCGCGCCCCGCTGGCACCAATCGGATGACCTAAGGCAACCGCACCGCCATTGACATTGACCTTTTCTGGGTCAAGACCGGCAATTTTCCCGCTCACTAAGGCAACTGCAGCGAAGGCTTCATTGATTTCAAATAAATCTACTTCCTCCAACGTTTTCCCTGTTTTTCGTAACAGCTCATTAATAACAAGTCCCGGTGTTTTCGGGAAATCCTTTGCTTCCACAGCGACCGCCGTATGGCCGATAATCACCGCTTCCGCCTGCCTGCCTTCACGAAGTGCTCGCTCTTCACTCATTAACACGAGGGCCGCGGCACCGTCATTGACCCCAGGGGCATTTCCTGCTGTAATCGTACCGGTTGAATTAAATACCGGCGCTAATTTAGCCAGCCGTTCAATCGATGTGTCTTTACGAGGTGATTCATCATTCTCGACAACAAGTGGTGCACCCTTCTGTTGTGGAACCTCAACCGATACGATTTCTTCCGCAAATTTCCCGCTCTCGATTGCGGCAATCGCGCGCTTGTGGCTTCGCAATGCCCACTCGTCCTGTGCTTCCCGGCTAATTTCCATATCGGCAGCCGCTACGTTGCCGTATGTGCCCATGTGAGCGCCGGTAAAGCTGCAGGTTAACCCGTCATGAATCATTAAATCTTTGACCTGCGCGTCACCCATTCGGAAGCCCCAGCGTGCTTTTGGTAAAACATATGGTGCATTGCTCATCGATTCCATTCCGCCTGCAACAATCACTTCTTCATCGCCAGCACGAATGATTTGGTCTGCCAAGGTGACACTGCGCATCCCTGACGCACAAACCTTATTGATTGTTTCGGTTTTCACTTCCCACGGCAATCCGGCGTGATGCACCGCTTGACGCGATGGAATCTGCCCTTGTCCCCCTTGTAAAACAGTTCCAAGAATGACTTCCTGTACGTCTTCAGGCTTCACTTCGGCACGAACTAATGCCTCTTTTACGGCAATTCCCCCGAGTTGGGAGGCAGTAAAGCTGCTTAGTGTTCCCCCTAATTTTCCAAAAGGCGTTCTAACCCCGCTTAAAATGACTGTTCTTCCCATTCAAAACACTCTCCCTTTTCCTAATATTCAGTCAAACTTTTTTTTAAAAAATTGCGGCGACTGAACGCTCGCTCAGGTAGGAACCAAAAAAGAAGCGCAGGCTCCTGCTTTTTTTAATAATGTTAATGTAAGCGTTTTAATCTACATACTATATTCTACATAAAAACGAGCAGAAGTTGAAATGTTTTACACAAAATTTTTAAAATTTTATGAATATGTTAACAAATCGAACCTCTGCTCCCCCTTAAAAACTATGCGATATCCCCGCAAACCGCTTTTTCAAGCAGCTCGGCCACATCGTAAGTCGAAACCTTTTCTTCCACTTCTTTTGCCTTCGTACCATCTGACAGCATCGTTAAGCAATACGGACAGCCTGAACTGATCACCGACGGATTAACTGCCAGGGCCTGCTCGGTTCTAGCCACGTTAATGCGGTGTCCGGTTTCTTCCTCCATCCACATCAAACCGCCGCCAGCACCACAGCACATCGCCTTCTCTCTGTTCCGCTCCATTTCAATCAACTTCACGCCCGGAATAGATTTAAGAATCTCACGTGGTGCATCATAGACATCATTGTAACGGCCTAAGTAACAAGAATCATGGAAAGTGATCGTTTCATCAACCGAATGTTTCGGCACGAGCTTGCCATCGCGAACTAACTCATAAAGAACCTCAGTATGATGGAACACTTCGACATCCTTTAAGCCAAAATCAGGGTATTCATTTTTGAAAATATTATAAGCATGCGGGTCGATCGTGACGATTTTCTTGACTTCTGCTTTTTCAAATTCCTCAATATTTTTCGTTGCCAGGTCTTGGAACAAGAATTCATTGCCGAGACGGCGCGGTGTGTCACCAGAATTTTTCTCTTTGTTGCCAAGAATCGCAAACTTCACGCCTGCTTCGTTCAGCAGCTTCGCAAACGACAAAGCAATCTTTTGGCTGCGATTATCGTAAGAGCCCATGGCGCCTACCCAGAAAAGGTATTCAAATTCTTCGCCGGCTTTATTCATCTCTTTCACAGTTGGCACATGAACATCTTCGCGGGCCTCGCGCCAAGTTTCACGTTCTTTTCTGTTCAAGCCCCATGGATTGCCTTGGCGTTCAATATTCGTCATCGCACGCTGAGCATCCGCATCCAATTTCCCTTCGGTTAAAACTAAATAACGGCGCAGGTCAATTATTTTATCGACATGCTCATTCATGACTGGACATTGGTCTTCACAATTCCGGCACGTTGTACATGCCCAAATTTCTTCTTCGGTAATGACATCGCCAATTAAGCTCGGGCTATAAGCTAATGCGGCAGCGGATTCCTGTGCGCCTTGACCTGCAGACGCAAGCGCCAGTTGATTTCCCTTCGTATTCGCAAATGCAATCGTTGGCACCCACGGCTGTTTCGAGGTAACCACAGCCCCATGATTCGTTAAGTGGTCACGAAGTTTGACGATTAAGTCCATCGGTGACAGCATTTTACCTGTTCCCGTTGCTGGACACATATTCGTACAGCGGCCACATTCAACACAAGCATAAAAATCGATCATTTGGTGCTGCGTAAAGTCTTCAATTTTTCCAACCCCAAACGTTTCTTGGGATTCATCTTCAAAATCAACTTTTTTCAATTTTCCTGGTTTATCTAACCGGTTAAAATATACATTCGCTGGACCCGCAATTAAGTGGGCATGTTTGGACTGCGGTACATACACTAAGAAAGTTAACAAGAATAATAAGTGCGCCCACCAAGCGATGTAAAAAATCACAATGGAGGCGGTTTCACCAATCCCTGAAAAGATGAGCGAAATCAGCGAGGCTACCGGTTCTGTCCATGAAGCCTCTTCCCCGTGCCAGATCAGACTCATTCCGTTGCCAAGTAAAACAGAAAGCATTAAACCACCAATAAATATAAGGACAAGACCCGATTTAAAGTTCCGCTTTAGGCGGACTAATTTTTCCACATAGCGGCGATAAAAAGCCCAAATGACAGCCACTAAGATCATCAGTGTGACAAGCTCTTGGAAAAAAGTGAACCCTGCATAAAGAGGTCCAAGCGGCAAATGTGCCCCAGGTTTAATCCCTTTGATAATAAAATCAATCGCGCCAAATTGGACCAGAATAAAACCGTAGAAGAACATGACGTGCATAATCCCGCTTTTTTTATCCTTCAGCAATTTCTTTTGGCCAAACACATTGACCCAAATTTTTTGAAGCCGCTCTTTCACATTGTTATCAAACTCAACCTTTTTCCCGAGTTTAATAAATTCAATACGGGTTTTCACTACATACACAAACAGACTGACTGCGTAAGCGGTTACAACAAGAAATGCAATCAGGTTGACCCATAGTAAACCATTCATATAAATGCCCCTTTCAGATAACTTCTAGAATATAAATAATTTTCAGAATCTACGTTTATCTTTATTATATTATGAATGAGCATTCAGTCAAATGATTTTTGAAAAGTTTGATTAACTTATATAAAAGGTAGCTTTCGGAAAAACTAACTAAACTGATTGGAGGAAAGAATTCTAATGATTTTTGCACTTTTTTCGAGCTTACTCCTATTTCTCATCATTCTATGGCTTGTATTAGATTTTAATTTAGGTAAAAAGAAGCATCTTTCCATTGTCAGTCGAAGAGAAACAGCCATCATTCATGGGAATTTTGATATTTTCACCCACGGAAAGAAGTTATTCGCCGACTATTTCCATGAACTGCGAAACGCGAAAAAGCATATTCATGTGCTATTTTATATTGTTAAAGACGATGCGATTAGTCGGGAGTTTTTCTCTATTTTAAAAGAAAAGGCACGGGCCGGGGTCGAAGTTCGGCTTCTTATTGACCGGCTTGGCAGCTGGAAGGTGAGGAAGGCGGCCGTTAAGTCTTTGCAGGAGGCGGGTGTTCGATTTGCTTTTAGCAATACAATCAAGCTCCCCTTCCTTTTTTATTCTTCTCAGATTCGGAATCACCGCAAGATTACAATTATTGACGGGGAAATTGGGTATCTTGGCGGTTTTAACGTAGGGAAGGAATATATTGACGAAGAGCCTTCCTTGGGGATCTGGCGCGATTACCATTTAAAAATTACCGGCCGGAGTGTAAATTTTTTGCAAAGTGAGTTTTTGATTGATTGGCACGAGTATGCGGGAGAAGATATTATGGGGAATCCGGCCTATTTTCCGACCCTAGCTGATGGTCCTGTCCGCCATCAGTATGTTCCAACGGAAGCCAACCAATTAGAGCAAAATTATCTTCGTCTGATTCAAAAAGCAACCCATTCGATGATCATCGGCACTCCCTACTTTATACCATGTCATAAGATTCTGGCCGAGTTACTTGCAGCCATCAAACGCGGGGTTCAGCTTTCCGTCATCGTCCCGTATACCGCTGACCATCTGCTTGTCCAAGAGGCCTCGTTCCGTTATTTACGGAAGCTAATTCGGGCGGGGGCGGCCGTTTATCAATATAAAAAAGGCTTTTATCATGCCAAGACACTCGTCATTGATGACAAACTCTGCGATATCGGCACCGCCAATTTTGATAAACGAAGCATGTATTTAAACAAGGAAATCAATTGCTATATTTATGACCCAGCCTTTATCCAGCGCTTGATGGATATCCTCAAAAAGGACATCGATGACTCAAAACCCCTGACATTAGCTGAACTTAACAAACCGAACCCTGTCCGCACCATTAAAGAGGGCATCGCTGCGGCCATTTCCTATTTTTTATAAGAAAGGAGTTTGTCTATGAAGATTCGGTTTGGGTATGTGTCACATGCGATTAGCTTATGGGATGCTTCACCCGCGAAGACGCTGACATTTACTCGTTATCAGGATTTAAGCCCCGCGGAACGGGAGGAAAAATTGCTTCATGTGACGAAGCAAAATCTGGACCACACCCTCAGGATGCTGTACTACAATATTGCTCATCAACTTGAATTGTATCGCTTATCTAGTTCGATTGTCCCGCTAGCGACCCATCCCGAAGTGAACTGGGACTTTGTAACCCCCTTTCGCTTGGTGTGGCAGGAAATTGGTGACCTTGTTAAAAGGAAAGGGCTGCGAGTGAGTTTTCATCCGAATCAATTTACCTTGTTTACCTCACTGCAAACGAAAATCACCGAAAATGCCGTGGTCGATATGAGCTACCATTATCGAATGTTTGAAGCGATGGGACTTGAGCAGGAGGGACTTATTAATATCCATATTGGTGGTGCCTATGGTGATAAACAGCAAACCTTACCTCGATTCCATCAAAACCTAACCAAGCTCCCAGCACCGATTAAACAAGTAATGACGCTGGAAAATGATGATAAAACCTATAATGCCGAAGAAACCTTAGCCGCCTGTGAAAAAGAAACGATCCCGTTTGTATTCGATTATCATCACCATATCGCCAATCTGTGTGAAACTGCACTTGAGGATTTGCTCCCGCGGATTTTTCAGACGTGGAAGCATGCACGCCACATCCCGAAGGTGCATATTTCCTCCCCCAAAAACGAGAAGGAATTCCGCTCCCACGCTGATTTTGTCGACCCGGAATTTATCATGCCTTTTTTGAAAATGCTGCGCGAAATCGGTGCGGATATTGATTTCATGATCGAGGCCAAAGCAAAGGATCAAGCCGCACTGAAATTAATCGAAGATCTCAGCCAGATCCGCGGCTTTAAACGGATCAGCGGCGGTGCAATTGAGGTAAAATAGATTAGCCGCTGGGCTCTCGAGGCTAGGCACAATAGAAAAAAGTCTTCGAACGACTTCGAAGACTTTTTTCTATTCCTCAATTAAGTTTAAAACAGGAACCTCCCGCTCATTGTCCGGGTCCGTTCTTGAGTATATTCGTGCCACTTGTGTGGCTTCATCGACATGTTGAATAATCACAGGCGTCCCCTCATAGGTCACATTAAACATGTCGGCAGATTCGACGATTTCCTTCGCTCTTCCCACATTCATCCGCTTCATCCACTCCTCGCTCAAAGTTCCCTACTAGTATTTGCCTTTTATTAGGTAATATTCATAAATAGGGACAAGTTTACCTAGATAAAGTCTGTATGCTTTTCAGGTTACTGTCGGGTTTTGATCCTTTACTGTCCGCCTTACTTAGTTTACTGTCCAGGTCTCCGATTTACTGTCGACTTTAATCAACTTACTGTCCACTTTTTCCAGTTTACTGTCCACTCCATGTAATTCTGAATATTCACATAACAATTACAACAACCACAATAAAAAAAGCCCCCTTAACCAAGTAAGGGAGCTGAGAAATTACATTTTTTCAGGAGCTGAAACCCCAATTAACGCCAGCGCATTGCGGAGTGTAATCTGCACCGCTCGCACCAACGCGAGGCGTGCCTTAGTGCGCTCTACATTATCAAGGTCGAGCACTTTTTCCGCATTATAAAAACTGTGGAACGTCGACGCTAAATCAAAGATATAGTTCGTAATCCGGTGCGGGACGCGCTTCTGTGCGGCCTCGCCAACAGCCAACGGGAACTCACCAAGCTTCTTCAATAAATCCATTTCCTTTTCCGATGCCACTAATGAAAAATCCGCATCTGCATCAACGCGAACACCCTGCTCTTCACCCGAACGGAGAATACTAGAAATCCGTGCATGGGCATAATGCGCATAATAAACTGGATTTTCATTCGACTCCGACACCGCTAAATCCAAATCAAAGTCCATATGCGTATCCGAGCTGCGCATCGCAAAGAAATAACGCGTCGCATCAAGGCCGACCTCATCGACCAAATCACGCATCGTGACCGCTTTCCCGGTCCGCTTACTCATCTTCATCTTCTCGCCATTTTTATAAAGGTGAACCAGTTGAATGATCTCCACCTCAAGCGCCTCGCGGCTAAACCCGAGCGCCTGAATCGCCGCCTTCATCCGTGGGATATAGCCATGGTGATCCGCGCCCCAAATATTAATCAACTTCTCAAAGCCGCGGCCCAGTTTGTCCTTATGATAAGCAATATCCGGCGTCAAATACGTATACGATCCATCCTGCTTAATTAACACACGGTCCTTGTCATCGCCAAAATCCGTCGAGCGCAGCCAAGTCGCACCGTCTTCCTCATACACATAACCGCTCGCCCGCAATGCGGCCAACGCCTCATCAATTTTTCCATTTTTATAAAGAGACGTTTCCGAGTACCAGACATCAAAGCCAACGCGGAAATCCTCAAGGTCCTGCTTCAACTTCGCCATTTCATATTTCAGACCGTACTCACGGAAAAATTCCTGGCGCACTTCAACGGAAACATGCACATACTTGTCGCCAAATTCTTCAGCCAAAGTTTTCCCAATGCCAATAATATCGGCACCATGGTAACCGCCCTCCGGCATATCTTTTTCCAAACCAAGTGCCTGGAAATACCGTGCTTCCACCGACAATGCCAAATTATTAATCTGGTTCCCAGCGTCATTAATATAGTACTCACGCGAAACATCATATCCCGCTTTGTCCAAAATATTACACAACGAATCGCCGACCGCTGCTCCGCGGGCATGACCAAGGTGCAGATCACCCGTTGGATTGGCCGACACAAACTCCACCATAATTTTCTCGTTGCCGCCAACCGTGGTCTCACCGTACCGCTCGCCTGCATTTAGCACCGTCGGAATCAGCTCCGTTAAATAACTATTATTCATATAAAAATTGATAAACCCCGGCCCCGCCAGTTCAATTTTTTCAATCGAAGCCTTCGAGCGGTCCATATTCTCAATCAATGCCTCCGCAATCACTCTTGGCGCCTTCTTCGCAACACGAGTCAGCTGCATCGCCATATTGGTCGAATAATCACCGTGCGCCTTCTCCTTCGGCGTTTCAAGAACCACAGCAGGAATCTGCTCCTCCGTTGCCAGACCCGCCTTCAGCACCGCCGCGCGAATCTCTTCTTTTAACTTGCTTTGTACTTGTTCAACTATGTTCATGTTTATCCTCCTGAAAGGTAATTTCCAAATGGTATGTACCGGCATGCGAGCCCTGCATCGTAAAATCATAAAGGATATCAATCAAGCCATCCGAATGCTCAATCCGCTTTGCCAGCGTCATCGTCTCAAAGGTACCAAACGGCATTTCATAACTGCCGCGCAGCTTCTTGTGCAAGCGAAACGGCAAACGCATCTTCACCGCACCACCGCGCAATATCAGAGCCTCATCCCCAGCCACCTTCACAATCGTCCGCACATTGCCCTCATCCTGCACCTCTTCATACTTAAGAAACGAGGCCCCATCTTTTTGCAGATACTGGCCAAACACCGCCAGCTCATAGACTTCCTTGCCCCCATGCTGATGAATCGTCGTTTTTACATTAATTTTCATAGGAATTTCCGTACTAGACAAACGAAATCGCACTTCCTTTTTTCTTTTTTAAAAAGGAACTCAGTAACACTCTTTGGAATGGTTCTAGTCCTAGTAATTGACTTAACTGCGCTATTGCATACTTTTTCTATTATAAACATTGATGGGGAACAAATCAAAAAATGCCCGCCCCCATAAAGGGCCGGGCAACTTAAATTTGAAAACTGTCTAGCTCCAGCGCCTAGGCGCTTCCGCTTTTCTGTTTATTTCACCCAGCCAAGCAGCATTTCACGAATTAATTTGCTCGCTGTATTGGCCGTTTGCTCGGAAGGATCATAGATTGGCGCAACCTCAACCAGGTCCCCGCCGACAACATTCACTTCAGAACGGGCAATCGCATGAATCGAGGCAAGCAGCTCTTTTGAGGTGATCCCGCCGCAATCAACCGTACCTGTGCCAGGTGCATGCGCCGGATCAAGGACATCGATATCAATCGTGACATAAACCGGACGTCCGGCAAGTGTCGGCAGGATTTCTTTTAATGGCTCAAGCACTTCAAACTTCGAAATATGCATCCCGTTTTGCTTCGCCCACTCAAATTCTTCCTTCATCCCTGAACGGATCCCGAAGGAATAAACGTTGTTCGGCCCGATATGTTCCGCAATCTTGCGGATCGGGGTCGAGTGCGATAACGGTTCGCCTTCATATTGCTCACGTAAATCGGTGTGGGCATCAAAATGGATAATTGCTAAATCTGGATACTTTTTATACATAGCTTTCATGACCGGCCAAGAGACCAGATGCTCGCCGCCCATACCAAGCGGAAACTTGCCGGCAGCAAGGACTTGGTCGACAAAATCTTCAATGATATCAATGCTCTTTTGTGGATTTCCGAATGGAAGCGGAATATCGCCAGCATCGTAATATTTTACATCCTCAAGTTCACGGTCAAGATAGGCGCTGTACTCTTCTAAACCGATCGACACCTCGCGGATGCGGGCAGGACCAAAACGTGACCCCGGACGATAACTTACCGTCCAATCCATCGGCATCCCGTAAAGAACAACCTGACTCTCCTCAAAATTCGGATGACTCTTAATAAACACATTCCCTGAATACGCCTCATCAAAACGCATCTATGTATCCCTCGCTCTCTATTCTATAAGGGTGTCAGGCACCATCGGTGGACAAAATACTCACTTTGTCCGTACGGAGTGGATACTTATGATTTTGTACCACTTTCTTTGTGGTGCCTGACACCACTTCATTATATCTATTTGAATTACTTCAATAAATCCCCAACAAACTTAGGCAATACGAATGCTGCTTTGTGAAGCTCTTTTGTGTAGTATTTTGTTTCGATTTCGTGGAAGCGGTCTTCGCTTACTTCTAATGGATCGTATTTCTTTGAACCGATTGTGAATGCCCATAAGCCGCTTGGGTACGTAGGGATATTCGCTACATACAAACGGGTAATTGGGAAGATTTCACGAACATCGCGTTGTACGTTACGGATTAAATCCGCTTTAAACCACGGATTGTCAGATTGAGCCACAAAGATTCCGTCTTCTTTCAATGCCTTCGAGATTCCTGCATAGAAACCTTTTGTAAATAGGTTAACCGCTGGTCCGACTGGCTCAGTTGAATCAACCATAATGACGTCATACTCATTTTCGCTGTTGGCAATGTGCATGAATCCGTCGTCGACTTGGACATCCACCCGTGGGTCATCAAGCATCCCTGCAATCTCCGGAAGGAATTTCTTCGAGTACTCAATTACTTTGCCATCAATATCAACAAGCGTTGCTTTCTTCACACTTGGGTGCTTTAACACTTCACGAATCACACCGCCATCGCCGCCGCCGACAACAAGAACATTCTCAGGGTTTGGGTGTGTAAATAAAGGAACGTGTGCCACCATTTCATGGTAAACAAACTCATCGCGGACAGAAGTCATCACCATGTCGTCTAATAACAGCATGTTGCCCCACTCTTCTGTTTCAATCATATCGAGCTTTTGAAATTCCGTTTGTTCTGTATGTAAGGTTTTATTTACTTTCATGGTGATTCCAAAGTTTTCGGTTTGTTTTTCTGTAAACCAAATTGACATGTTCATCTTCCCTTCACTTCATTCTATTTATACCTCTAGTTAATTACAAAGTAATCACTTCAATTTTATAGTACCCAAACTATTGAATTACAATCACACCAAAAAGTCTAGCAAAATTTAAATAAATCCTACATTAAATGTTTAAAATGACTCTATTTTTTCAATACTATTACTATCTAATTTTTTAAAATCTGGAAATACGGTGGTGAGATATAGTGGAAATCATGACTGATCAAGGGTTTCGGAAGACGATTAAATATTTGCGGGCAGCTATTATCATCAGTTTGATAGGCATGATTTGTATGCTTATTCTCTTCCTTGGGATTCTAGCCTATGCAAAAATCCTCGGCGCGCCGCCGCTCGCCGTGCCGCAATCGACCCTTTTCTTTGCCGATGACGGGACGTTGATTGGCGAAAGTAATAGTGGCCAAAAACGGTATTGGGCCCGGTTAGAGGATATTTCACCGGATATTGTCGCGGCAACGATCTCGATTGAGGATAAAAATTTTTACGAGCACCATGGCTTCGATTTTAAGCGAATTGGGGGTGCCGTCCTAGCTGATATTCAAGCTTTCGCAAAGGTACAGGGGGCAAGCACAATAACCCAGCAATATGCTCGAAATCTATTTCTCGAACACGATAAAACGTGGACACGGAAGCTGCACGAGGCTTTTTATACGATCCGCATCGAGATGAATTATTCAAAAAAGGAAATTCTCGAAGGCTATTTAAATACGATTTACTATGGCAACGGGGCCTATGGTGTACAGGCGGCCAGCCAATATTATTTTGGAAAAGATGCAGCTGACTTAAACCTTGCGGAAGCGAGCATGCTCGCCGGAATTCCAAAGGGGCCGGGAATCTACTCTCCGCTTGCCTCGATGGAACATGCGAAAAAGCGTCAGACGATTATTTTAAAAAGCATGGTGACGAATCATTACATTAAGAAAAAAGAAGCAATAGATGCTGCCATGCAGCCGCTGACTATCGTCGGCGCTCATAACACACAAAAAGTGAAGGTAGCTCCTTATTTTCAGGATGCTGTCAGAAATGCCTTAAAAAATCAATTACATTTAGATGACCGCACGATTGCCCTCGGCGGATTAAAAGTCTATACCACGCTTAATCGTAAACAGCAGGAGGCAGCTGAAAGCCAGGTTCATAAATATGTCGCGAATCTATCGGAAATTCAAGTGGGTTTAGTGGCAATGGATCCAAAAAATGGCTATGTGAAAGCGATGGTCGGCGGCAGGGATTATGAAAAGAGCCCGTTTAACCGCGCCGTTCAGGCGATCAGGCAGCCAGGCTCCACGATCAAGCCGCTGCTGTATTACGCAGCCCTTGAGCAGGGGTTCACGCCATCCTCGACGATGCGCAGTGAGTTTACGACCTTCCATTTTGACGATGGCCAGGCTGATTATACCCCGCATAACTTTAACAATAAGTATGCCGACGGAGAAATCACACTTGCCCAAGCGCTCGCTGTTTCTGATAATATTTTTGCCGTCAAAACGCATTTATTTTTAGGAGAAGAGACATTAATTGAAACGGCTAGGAAATTTGGCCTTTCTTCTAAAATGGCTCGTGTTCCGTCACTCGCGTTGGGGACTTCAGGCGTACGAGTCATTGAAATGGCAAATGCATATAGTCTGTTTGCAAACGGTGGGAAAAAGGTGAATCCAACCTTAATTACCAGAGTGGAAGACTACAATGGCAATGTTATTTTTGAAAAGGAAAATGAGACGAAAAAAGTGTTGGACCCAGCAAAGGCCTTTGTAATGACGCAAATGTTGACGGGGATTTTTGATCCGAAGTTAAATGGCTATGCCAAGGTAACTGGCAGCACGGTCATTAAGGATATTTCGCGCCCTTATGCAGGTAAATCAGGCTCTACGGAAACGGATAGCTGGATGATTGGCTACTCGCCGCAGCTGGTTACCGCCGTTTGGGCTGGCTACGATATGGGAAAACCGATTGAGCTGGTCGCGGAAAAAACATACGCCAAGAATATCTGGGCTAATTTTATGGAAGAAGCCTTAAAAGGAAAGCCCGTGAAGGCGTTTAAAGCACCGAAAGAAGGTGTCAAAGGGGTGTATGTCAATCCTGAGAATGGTAAACTGGCGACAAAGGATTGTCCAGTGCGCCGCTTTACCTATTTTGTCGCTGGAACGGAGCCAACCGAATACTGCACAGAGCATCTCAACCGTCATCAATCCGTGCCTGCAAATCATAAAGATACCAACAAGAAAGTGCCGTGGTACAAAAAGATTATGCCATGGTAAGAAAAGCGGAGGCGCCCGTTTAGCGAGTGCTTGACTTATCGTAGGGAAAAGAGCGAAGTCCACTAGCCGTTGGACGCTGCAGCTAGACAGTTTTCTATGTTAAATTGTTTTATTGAAATAGAAAAGCTCCGGAAAAATTTCCGGAGCTTTTCTTGTCCTAGTTTTAAAGCGTTTTTACACTGCTTATAATACTATATCTTTTGAAAAAACTACAAGCATTTATTTTTTATTCAGCCAATAAACCACGTTTTAGCTCATCCGTCGAGTTGTTCCACAAGACCTCATTATGATTGCGCAAGAAATCGGCTAACACCTTTTTCGAATTCGCATCCATATCGTCCACAATGATATGGCGCTTCAAAGACTTATCCATGCGGTTCACGTGTTCAGGCAAGGATTTGTAGCCGCGTCGAATTTCGCGGTCAACCGTCATAAAGCAAGCCGTAACACCGGCGTAATAAGGACCTTCTTGCTTGCGGTCAATCGTTACCCACACAAGCCAATACGGTTTCCCGTTCGGAACCTCTTCTTGTGTTTTCAAAAATTTAATTCCCTTTTCCACGACGCTGCGGGCATGCATCGCACCGACATCAATCTCAGCTTCGCCTGCATCGACATCAATGATGACCGGCGACACATTATCAAGGCTCAATGCCCCTTTTCCGTAGCCTTTGTGACCATCCGTCGGGTCACTTTTTATAATATTAAAACCAAGCTTCTTCTTATTTTCATCCATTAAAATGCAAACCTCCTAAAAAAACAACATACTAAAGAAATTACTTAACCCATCCCACACCCAAGGAATGACCACCCCAAATATAGGCTCAATCGTAAATTTATCAAGTGGTGTAAAAACTAAGATTAAGAAGATCAACGCACCATACTGTTCATACTGGGTCATTTTTGCCCGCACATGGGCGGGGGCTAAATCCTCAACAATCCGGTAACCATCGAGCGGTGGAAAGGGTAACAGGTTAAAAATAAATAGAACAATATTAAGCCTGATAAATATTTCGAGAAAATCATAGAAACTATCTGGTGCGATGACGCCGGAACGGTTTAATCCAAACGCGACAATGAAGCCTAACGAAGCTAAAATAAGATTGCTGAGCGGCCCTGCAATGGAAACGAGAATTCCTGCCAGGCGAGGCTTTTTAAAGAAAAAGCGATTAACCGGAACCGGTCGGGCCCAGCCAAAGCCGGCAATGAAAATTAAAATCGTTCCAATCGGATCCAGATGCTTGAGTGGATTCAGCGTCAAGCGTCCTTGGTTCTTTGCCGTCATGTCCCCGAATTTATAGGCAACAAACGCGTGAGCAAATTCGTGAAACGTAAAGGCAATCATCAGGGTTATTGCCAAATAGGGAATCATGCTAAGTGGATAGGCAAGAAAATTTTCCAACGCATATCTCCTTCCATCTCTAACGGATGGCACGCTTTGTATGGTGCACAAGCTCCGTTTTTCTATCTATACTATATTCCTTTAAGTATACATGAAACCGTTTATAAAAAGAAAATCAAAAGTGTCTTCTGTTATTGCACTTTTCGTCGATTTGTGGAAAACTTAAAATGAAAAGTGGAAGAGTTATAAAGGAGGAAAAAAAACATGCCATATGTTACCGTAAAAATGCTTGAAGGACGTACCGATGAACAGAAACGTGAACTTGTTTCAAGAGTAACCGAAGCAGTCAGCGAAACAACAGGAGCTCCCAAAGAAGCGATCCACGTAATGATCGATGAAATGAGCAAAAGCAATCTTGGAATTGCCGGCGTCAGAAAAAGCGACCAATAATTAGAAAAGCGGAAGCGCCTGCTTAGCGGCGTATGGACTGGAGCTCTTTGACTAAGATAAAGGAAACACGGAGAGCGTTAGCGCATTCGTGCTTGACTTATCGTAGGGAAAAGGGCGAAGTACACTAGCCGCTTGGCCGCTTGCGCTAGACAGTAATCTAAGTAGAGGTGTCAGGCACCATTGTGAAATTTTCACATGGTGCCTGACACCTTTTTTGTGCACTTTTTGATGTTACAAAAACTTCATCTCGTCTTTTGGACTTCCAATTTTCATTTTTTCCAGCTCAAGCTTCATTTTTTCGGTTTCAGCGAGATAATTTATATGTTTTAGTTTTTCGAGTTCGAGCTCATCCTTCAGCATATCGGCCTTTATCTTCGACTGCTTCTGAAAATGACTGGTAATGATGGCAGTGATCGGAATCCCAAATACCATAATGACCGCAATTGTCCCTGTCATAGCGCAAAGTCCCCCCCAAAATATCATTTTTTCCCTCTTTATACAAATCATAACAAATCCACAACTAAAAAAGTATTGATTTAACTGAAAATTGCGTGCGATTGTACGGATTCCGATAGACAGAATTCCACAAGGGAACAGGAGAAATGTCTTCAGTACCAGTTCCGATGGACAAAAACTCACTAGGAACAAGTGAAATGTCTTTCGGACGGGCTCCGATGGTCTCAAAAAACACCACCCAGACTCCGCAGCAGTCCAAATGGTGTTCATAAACTTATTGAATTTTACCTTTTAAGGATTCGATATATTGATATGCCTCATCGATTTCCGCTTCCGTATAGCGCTGGCTGGCTTTTAATGAAAACACCTTGTTCATGACCTCTTCTTTTGGAAGATTATCAAAATATAAAACCGTGGAAACCAACTCCAAGAATCTAGCATTCTGCTCATTCATATCCACCAGGCAATCCTGCAAAAATGGCATCTCAACCTCATTCACACTTAAAAATTCTTTTCCCGGCTCCGTCAATGTGTAGCGATACTGAAAATAACCGCCCTTTTTCTCCTTCACCTCATTGAGAAATCCCATATTACAAAGCTCTTCGACTCGTAACGTCAATTCCTCTGAGTAGGGGCCATAAAAGTGAAACTGGAACCGCTCATGAAAAGGGAAAGCCACCTTTTTGGCAATATATATCATCTTTTGCAGCTTTTTTCGTCCGATAATTTCACCGGAAACCATAACCGCCTGCATCAGCTTCGCGTGATCATTTAACAACGTTCGTCATCTCCTACTCCATCTCAACAGATCAATATTGGGTGTCAGGCACCAATCGTTCTATAGCTCTAAAAGGGCACGGATTTGCTTTTTGACATTCTTTTTGGAGGAGTCATCCTCTAGGAAATCAGCCGGGTAATAGAGCTTGTGATCCGTTCTTCTTTTCCCCGAGATCGCATCAACGATCTCTGACTCTCTAGAAAGCTCCTTCAATTCCCCATTATGCATCAACAAATGAATCGGCAGCCGTTCCTCTTCCTCTCCAGGACGGTAGAAATCATACGGCAAATCCGACGAGGAATCGACAACTAAATAGTATTCAGGATCAATCCCTGCCTTTTTGAATAAGGAACCTAATTCGGCGAGCTTTTTGTATTCTTTCGCAGGATCAAATTCGGCATACTTAAATAGATTGCGATTCACAAACCGCCGGCAGAGGTCGCTTATAATCGGGTCAGTTTCCTCCTGCCAAATTTGAAAATAATATAAAATCACGGATTCATCTAATTTTAAATAGTCTTCTAAGGTTACTTTTTCATTGAAGATCGAAGTAAAGTGGATCGGTTCATATTTAAAAGAATAGTTTTCCTCAAATAATTGCTTGGCGCGGTGGAGAATTTTTGTCAAAATGACCTCCGCACTGCGCGACACCGGATGAAAATAGACCTGCCAATACATCTGGTAGCGGCTCATTATATAATCTTCCACCGCATGCATCCCGCTTTTTTTGATCACCACTTGATCCTCGCGCGGCCTCATCACCCGCAGGATCCGTTCCATATCAAACTGGCCATAGCTAACACCCGTAAAATAGGCATCTCGCTGCAAATAATCCATCCGGTCGGCATCAATTTGACTGGAAATAAGACTGACAACTAGCTTTTTCTCTGAAGTTTTCGCGATCACTTCGGCTACCTTTTCAGGAAAATTTTTACCAACCTTCAACAGGACCTTATTCACTTCGGTGTTCCCTAAAATAATCTTCCGTGTAAACTCCTCATGGTCAAAATCGAATACTTTTTCAAAGGAATGAGAAAACGGTCCGTGGCCGAGGTCATGGAGCAGGGCCGCGCATAGGGTCAACAGGCGTTCGTCATCGTTCCATTCCGGCCTTCCCGCAAACACATCATCAATGATGCGGCGGACAATTTCATAGACACCTAGTGAATGGTTGAAACGGCTGTGTTCTGCGCCGTGAAAGGTTAAAAAAGTAGTTCCGAGCTGTTTGATGCGCCGCAAGCGCTGAAACTCTTTTGTGCCAATTAAATCCCAGATGGCCAGGTCACGTACGTGGACGTAGCGGTGGACGGGGTCTTTAAATACTTTTTCTTCACTAAGCTTTTCCGCCGAATATGCCATAGACTTCCCTCTTCCTCGTATACTAGTTCCTGGCGCGTAGGGCTTCCAGAGCCCTACGCTTATATATTTCCTATTATATCCCAAAAACCGCCCAGTTTTCAGCAAATTTCTACAGGATTTTTCGACATTGATGGGAAAAAAAATCACCTAAGTTTATTGGACCGAGGCGACTATTTTATCTTTTTATTCACTTTTTCCATTAATTCCTCTTCCGTTAATGCGGCAACCGGGCGATTATTAACGAAGGCAAAGGTCTTTTTCCGGCCTGGTCCGCAATAGGATTGGCAGCCAATTTTTACTTCTGCATCCGGATCCAGTTCTTTCAACCGAGGGATTAATGTCTTCAAATTCACGGCCTGACAATCATCACAAACGCGAAATTCATTGGACATTTGTTACAACCCTTTCTTTTGTCACTCTCTATCTATATTTATCCAGTTTGGATTACTTAAAACAACCGATTAACTCCTATGGTATTTTACATTTTCTTGTTTTCGATTGCAAGTTGCAATCTTTACTAAACTCGTGAAAAAAATCTACTATCCTTGCAACCATTTTGGTATAAAGGCTCATAAACTTGTCCATCCTAAGACTAGAACTTTTAAAAACTCGTCAAGATACATTGGCGGGTTCATCAAAAAAATTATAATAGGGAGTTGAAAATATGAAAGTTCGTCAAGATGCATGGACAGATGAGAATGATTTGCTTTTAGCCGAGACGGTCCTTAGGCATGTAAGAGAAGGAAGTACCCAGCTGAACGCTTTTGAAGAAGTAGGCGACAAGCTTAATCGTACTTCTGCCGCGTGTGGGTTCAGATGGAATGCCGTCGTTCGCCACCGCTATGAAAAGGCACTACAGCTAGCTAAAAAGCAACGGAAACAAAGACAAAGAGTTTTAGGAAAAGAGCAGGGCGGCAAGAAGAAGCTGCTGTATAGTCCACCGCTCACGGGATCACCGGAGTTTGAAGCGATGCCAATGGAAGTTGAAATGCCGCTCGAAACTTCGTTTGAACTGCCAGATATGACGGCAGAAATGGCAGAAGAAAATTATGTAAAGCCTGCTGCTTCCGTCCAAACACAAGCGCCAGTTCAAGTACAGGCACCCGTTCAACCATCCGTCCAAACGTACCGCCAGGCAAATACCGCAGGGCTTTCGCTTGATTCGGTCATTACTTATTTGCAAAACTTCCATCATGCCAATCTGCAAAATGAAGCATTAAAAAGTGAGAATGAAAGATTG
This sequence comes from Bacillus sp. AFS031507, assembly GCF_002584635.1. Classification (NCBI taxonomy): domain Bacteria; kingdom Bacillati; phylum Bacillota; class Bacilli; order Caryophanales; family Bacillaceae; genus Bacillus; species Bacillus sp. AFS031507. Next base: position 67,292 of record NZ_NUOW01000007.1, on the reverse strand, counting down.
AAAAGAGAGCTGGCTGAGGTAAGGCGTCACAATGAAGAAATGTCAGCAAAAATCGCGGGGCTTGAGCAGAATACCGAAACCATTCAGGAAGATTACGAGACCTTAATGAAGATTATGAACCGCGCCCGCAAGCTTGTTTTATTTGAAGAAGAAGAAAGACCAGCGACTAAATTCAAAATGGACCGTAACGGGAATCTTGAAAAAGTAGCAGAATAAAGAAAAGCGGAAGAGCCCGTTTAGCGCACGACAGGACTGGAGCACTCCAACTGAGATAAAAGGAAAATAGAAAAGCGGAAGCGCCTTGTCCAGGGACGACAGGCATAAGACGAGCCGGCTTGAAGGTTGCTTTTTAACCTTCAGGACGGATTGGCTTATGACCCCGAGCCCCTAGGCGCTGAAGCTAGACAACACGGAGAGCGTTAGCGCATTCGTGCTTGACTTATCGTAGGGCGGAGGGCGAAGTACACTAGCCGTTGGGCTCTATAGCTAGACAGAAAACAGAGTTAATAGAATAGGGAGAAGAGCAAACGCACAACATCTCTTTGAATAAAAGCCGCAATTCCACTCGGGTGGGATTTGCGGCTTTTTACATGGCGGCGATTTTTTCATTACGATCAATGACCCTTTGATAATAACCGGGAAATAACCCCAGCTCATAGTCATTCAATGGCCCAGCATATAAAAATTCACTATTTTCCTTTAACTGGTTTAATAGACGGAGCATTACATCGCCGATAGTCAAATCGGTCCCAAGCAATTCCGCAAGTGATGCCATGACAGCAGGGACAATTTCCGGATAGGCAAATTTTGTTTCTTCCTCTTGTTTTGCTAGTTTGTAAAATTGCCTGACCAACTCGGCCCGTTTTTGACCGCTGCCATTCACACAAAGATAAATTTGGACAGCAACCCCTTTTTTAAGACGGCGCTGAGAGATACCGGCAAACTTTTTCCCATCGATACTCAGGTCGTAACTTCCTGGGCAATAAGAGCCGATAATTTCCCTGGCCTCAATCTGGTGCGGGAAGTCCGCAAACATGTTTTGAATGAGCTGCCACATCGTTTCATAGCCGCGATTAATATCAATTCCTTTTTCCGCTTCTGGAAAAATTAACGAAACGTTCAGGACGCCTTCATCCAGGACGACAGCGAGGCCGCCGGAATTTCTAACAATCGACTGATAGCCTTGCTCCTGAAGAAATTGAATGCCTGCTTGTAAAAATGGCAATTTGGTATCCTGGATGCCGAGGACGATGGTATTGTGGTGGACCCATGTCCGTGCGGTTGCCGGTGCCTGCCCCGATCCGACCGATGCACACAGGGTATCATCCGTTCCAAATGATTGTAATGCTTGAAAATGAATGCCAACAGCTGATTGATCGATGATTCGCCATTGCGGTTGATGTAGTAACCCTTCCATTTGAGTAACTCCTTACTGATTTGATAGGCTTATTTTAACAAAAAGAAGGAAAATAAAACAGATTGGACCTCGTTCGGTCACTGAAGCGGCTTTTCATTTACCGTTGGAGCCACTTTTCTTGACTGCATTCGGTAAATGTAACCCTCTTTCATTTACCGCTGACGCTCATTTTTCCTCTCTTCGGTAAATGTAACCCTCTTTCATTTACCGCCGATGCTCTTTTTTTCTCTCTTCGGTAAATGTAACCCTCTTTCATTTACCGCCGATGCTCTTTTTTCTCTCTTCGGTAAATGTAACCCTTTTTCATTTACCGCCGCGGCTCTTTTTTTCTCTCTTCGGTAAATGTAACCCTTTTTCATTTACCGCCGCGGCTCTTTTCGGTAAATACAGCGCTCTTCTTTTATCAATAAAATATTTACAATCACTAAAAAAGCCAGCCCACCACCCGTGGACCAGCCATTCTCAAACCTCTTATAATCCTTGCGCCGCCGTAATTAACGCCAGTTTGTAGACGTCTTCTTCATTACAACCGCGTGATAGATCGTTTACTGGTGCATTTAAGCCCTGTAAAATCGGTCCGACCGCTTCAAAGCCGCCTAAGCGCTGTGCAATTTTATAGCCGATATTTCCTGCTTCAAGGCTAGGAAAGATGAACACATTTGCATCCCCTTGCAGCGGTGAATTCGGTGCCTTACTTTTTGCAACAGACGGAACAAACGCTGCATCAAACTGAAACTCTCCGTCCAAGACAAGTGATGGGTCACGACGCTTGGCTTCTTCGACTGCCGCAGCCACTCGTTCCGTTTCCGGTGATTTTGCTGAACCCTTCGTCGAAAAACTGAGCATCGCAATGCGCGGTTCGATATCAAACATATTGGCTGTCTTCGCGCTTTCAATCGCAATTTCAGCTAAATCATTGCTGTCTGGTGAAATATTAATCGCACAATCGGCGAACACATACTTTTCATCCTCACGAACCATGATGAACACACCCGACGTTTTCTTGACGCCTTCTTTTGTCTTGATAATCTGTAACGCAGGGCGCACCGTATCCGCTGTGGAGTGGGCCGCACCGCTGACAAGGCCGTGTGCTTTATTTAAATAAACAAGCATCGTGCCGAAATAGTTTCCATCGAGCAAAATTTTCCGGGCATTCTCTTCGGTTACTTTCCCTTTGCGGCGGTCCACAAACGCAGCCACAAGTTCGTCCATGCCTGCAAAGCTCGCAGGGTCATAAATTTCCGCATCGTCGAGCGATACGCCAACCTCTGCCGCTTTGGCTTGAACCTGTTCGATGTTGCCAATCAAGATCGGTGTCATTAATTTTTCTGAAGCCAAACGACCTGCAGCTCTGACAATCCGTTCGTCTAATCCTTCTGGAAAAACGATTCTCAAATCACGTCCAGAAACTTTTTGCTTTAATCCCTCAAATAAATCACTCACGACTAAAATCCTCCCTTAATAAACCTACCTAATTAGCATACTTTACCTTTTTTAAATTTCAAGGTTATCACTCACACCAGCTAAAAGTTTATCTTTTCAAAAAATTACACTCTAGGTTTTAGAATTTACTTTTTCCCATAAAAATATCCATTTGCCTATTTAGAAAGGTTTATTCGCGCGCCACTGGGTCAAACTATGATATAGTAAGAATGTAAATAAGAAGAATGATTATTTAGGAGTGATTATAATGAGTGAAGCAGCAGTAACGCTTGATGGCTGGTATTGCCTCCATGATTTCCGTACCGTTGATTGGACAACTTGGAAAATGCTCCCTAGTGACGAGAGACAAGCAGCGATCCACGAGTTTTTAAGTCTAGTTGAGAAGTGGAATGCTACACAGGAACGTAAAGAAGGCAGCCATGCTTTATATACAATCGTTGGTCAAAAGGCAGATTTTATGATGATGATTCTGCGTCCAACAATGGAAGAACTAAACCAAATTGAAACCGAATTCAATAAAACAAGATTGGCTGAATTTACGATGCCTGCCCATTCGTATGTTTCAGTGGTCGAGTTAAGTAACTATTTACCTGCAGGTGAGGATCCATACCAAAATCCGCAAATTTTAGCCCGTCTGTACCCGACGCTGCCTAAAACCAAATATGTCTGCTTCTATCCAATGGATAAGAAACGCGAGGGCAACGATAACTGGTACATGCTGCCGATGGACGAGCGCAAAAGCTTGATGCGCAGTCACGGAATGATTGGTCGTACATACGCTGGTAAAGTAAAGCAAATTATCACGGGCTCCGTTGGTTTTGATGATTATGAATGGGGCGTTACTTTGTTTGCGGAGGATGTCCTTCAATTTAAAAAGCTTGTCTATGAAATGCGTTTTGATGAAGTAAGTGCTCGATACGGAGAATTCGGCTCATTCTTTGTTGGTAACCTGCTAGAAGAAGAACGCGTGGCTAATTTCTTACATGTTTAATTTATAAAAAGTTCTCAGCTTCGGCTGGGGACTTTTTTGCTGTTTCTCCCCCATTAGCTAGTCATATTCCGCTCCATGTGCTCATACTATTTAAACAGCGAGTCTAAGAAAGAACGCCACTAATCTCAAGTGGGAAAAGTTTATTTTTCTCCGTTGGAACATATTTGGGATTGAGGGAGTATTAATAGGATGTTGGGCCACTCGTTTAATTCACTTTTTAGGAGGGAAAAAGATGAATCAATACTACAATCCACAGGGATTTCAGCCTTATACTGGAGCGGCAGAGCAACAACAGAGAGTTCAAGGGATGCCGGGGGGCGGGCAAAGCTTTTATCCCGCACCTGGTGCACAAGGATTCCCACAATTTCCACCAGCCGGGGCAGGACCAGGGGCACCTTCAGGGCAAACACCAGGCCAGCTGCCAATTGAGCAGTCATACATCGAAAATATTTTACGCTTAAATAAAGGAAAATTGTGCACTGTGTTTGCCACCTTTGAGGGCAATAATAAATGGAATGCGAAAGAATTTACAGGGATTATTGAAGCGGCAGGAAGAGACCATGTGATCTTAAGCGACCCACAATCCGGGACACGTTGGCTTATCCCAATGGTTGCTGTCGATTATATTCAATTTCCAGAAGAAATCGAGTATGAATATCCATATGGCAGTTCCCCGCCAGCTACTTACCCGCCAAGATAAACGATTTTCTTGCGAACACCAATTGACCATCAATTGGTGTTTTATTTTTTCGAGGTAAAAAAAGGCATTGGGAGCGCCGCCACCCAATGCCTTACTTTCAATTACAGATGTTTAACCGCTCCAACCACCATAAGGATCCAGGCTGCTAAGAAGCATACCCCGCCGATTGGTGTAATCGCCCCTAAGATGCCAATCTTCGTCAAGCTCAATACATACAAACTGCCGCTAAAAAAGATAATACCGGCCAGCATTAACCATCCTGACCAGGTGAATTGCGGGCTGGCGGCGGCTACTTTACCAATCAGCAGCCCGATCATTAATATACCTATCGCGTGGAACATTTGATAGGTGACCCCTGTTTTCCAAATATCTAAATAATGTGCATCCAGTTTGTCTTTTAACCCATGTGCACCAAAGGCACCAAGTGCGACTGCTATAAAGGCATTGATGGCCCCTACAATAATAAATGCTTTCATCTATAAATCTCCCCCTCTGTTAAAAATCAAATAATGAATCCCCATTTGCTTCGTCTTCCATGTCGAGTTTCTTAGGCTGCTGTAATGTTGGTGCTTGTTGAACGATTGGTTGGTTCATTACAGGCTGTTGGTAAGCCTGGAACGAGATGGCAGGTTGAACTGCAGGCATTGGGGCCGCTGGAACCTCGCTTGTCAGTGACGGTTTTTCGTCTAGCAGCAACTCGCATAATATTTTAATAGAGTAAACTTTTTCCCGCAAGCTTTCTTCCTTCGTGCTGGTTTTAGCAAGCTTCAATTCTGCTTCTATTTTCGTTAATAGTTTTTGGACGGATATATTCACTTATCAAGCACCTCAAATTTCAGTCTCGTTTCTATTCTACATGAGTATGACCTTTTTTTCGAAAAATTAGCCCGAGAGATTGGCAGACACTTCGACATAATCTCCATTGTTTCACGTGAAACACCTCGAATGTTGACAAAGAAAAACCCGTACCACTAAAGGTACAGGTCATAGCTTACCCTAAGATCCGCTGGTAAATCGATTTGGCATGGGTCAAATCCTTTGTCCCGTGAATAAGGGCACGGCCATCTTGAAAAATAACGATCCGTTCTTCGCCCATTTCAACCGACACTAAATACGGGTTGCCCTTCACCACATATCCAAGTGTACTAAGTTGTCCAGCAAGACGTTCCAACGATATCTCCCCTTGGGTTGAAGGGCGGATTTGGACCGTGTCGCGGCCGCACAGGACCGTTGTTTTCGTCATATTTTCATGATCAAGATATGGATACGTCCGTTCCTCGCCGCACGACAAGCAGCCGGCAAACTTTGCCTTCGACATCTTTAAGCTTGTATATTGATTTCTCCATAAATCAAAGCTGACAAACGAAGTCCGCACCGCGTCCCAATCCTCGACTAACATCTTCATCGCTTCCGCTGTCTGATGGGCGATTACCATTTGCACGGCAGGAGAGATAATTCCGCCCGTATCACAGGTCATGCCCTGAAGCGGAATCGAGCGCAACAGGCAATTTAAACAGGGAGTTTTCCCTGGAATCATCGAAAACGTCATTCCAAAGCTGCCAACGCAGGCCCCATAGATCCACGGGACCTGGTATTTTTGTGAGACATCATTCATCGCCATCCGTGTTTCGAAATTATCCGTCGCATCTATCATCACATCGACACCAAGGATAAGTTCCTCGAGCAATTCAGGGGTGGCATCACCGATAATTGAAATCACTTCCACATCGGAGTTAATCGCACGCAAGCGTTTTTCTGCCGCCGCAGCCTTTGGAAGTTTCTCGGCGACATCTTCTTCGGTATAGAGCTGCTGGCGCTGCAGATTGCTGGCCTCAACATAATCTCGGTCAATTATCGTAATCTTGCCAACGCCGGCCCGGGTCAACACCTCCGCACTGCCTGACCCTAACGCCCCCGCGCCGATAATCAGTACATGCTTAGTGCTAATCTTAGCTTGTCCCTCCTTGCCAATCCCAGGAAAGAGGACCTGCCGTGAATACCGTTCGTTCATGATGATCAGCCCCCGCTTACAGGCGGAATAAAGGCAATTTCATCACCATCTCGAATGATTTCGTCGTTCGAGGCAAATTCTTCATTGACTGCAGTCATCACGGTGTCCATTTTCGGCAGGTTATATTTTGCCGATAACTCCGCTTTTAATTCTGCCACCGTTTTTCCACTGGCATCGACGGAAAGAAACTCTTCGCCGACCGCGTCACGTAAATGGGCAAAAAATAGCACCTTATTCATTTAAGTCACTCTCCTCGGGCTTGCCGCTTGGGTAGGCGACGGTTTCCAGCTGATTGCCCATCCATGCTTCGCCTTCCTCCCAATGCTCTTTCTTCCAGATCGGGACGATTTCTTTGATCCGTTCAATCGCATAGCGGTTGGCTTCATAGGCATCGGCACGGTGCGGCGTCGAGACAGCAATGACCACCGCTACATCCGTTATATCTAAACGGCCGACTCGGTGGGTGATCGCAACGCATGAACCTTCCCAGCGCTGTTCAATTTCCTGGCCAATTTGCTCAAGCTTCTTCACAGCCATCGCTTCGTATGCTTCATAGATTAAGAACAACGTTTTTTTACCCTTCGTTAATTCCCGTACGGTACCGATAAACGTCGTAATCGCACCGGCTTCGCGCTGGACCACCTTATCAATTACTGCTTGAATATCGATTGGTTCCTTTGATATTTGATACATCATCCTGATTACACCTCTACACCCAAGCACTTAGGCTCTGCATTTTCGACCACTTGGTAACCGCCAATTTTTTCGACTTGTTCTTTAAACTGTGCCGATTGGATTATTGCCATTAGCAGCTTGCCGCTTTCGCTCTCATAAAAGCCTCTCGTCATCAGCAAATCATATTCTTCATCAGCAACAGGCACAAAATCTAGGTCCATCGCCTTTGCGGCAGGATAAATCCCGAGACCTGCCCCGTGCGCATCACCGTTCACTTCCGCTGCTACCGCTAAATGAGAAAACATTTCCCGGTCATAACCGGTAATATCTTCTGGTGTCAGGCACCCTTCTTCGAGTAAAAGATCAAAGAGGATTCGGGTTCCCGCTCCTTTTTGACGGTTAACGTAATTCGCGTTCACACTGGCTAAGTCAGCCGCTGATTCAATGCCAAGCGGATTGCCCTTTGGAAGGATCCAGCCTTGCTTTCTTTTTAAAAATGGATACAGAACGACGTCTTGACCGGCTAATAGTTTGTTTATATAGGAGATATTATATTCTTTTGTACTTGGGTCAAGCAAATGAATACCCGCTACATGAGCCTCTCCTTTTCGAATCGCCATGATGCCTGCCATACTGCCGACATGCGAGGAGACAATTTTCATGTCGGTCCGCACCTGTTTTAATCGAGATGACAACAGGTCAATCGTCAAATCGTGGCTGCCGCAAAACACAATCGCCTGTTTGATTTCCTCAAGCGGGCGGAGCAGTTCTACTTCGGCTAGCTCCCCTTGTTCGTAACCAATAATGTTAGCTGGGACGATTAACAGGCCATCTGCCCTGACATATGACATCGTCACTCCTGCCGCTCTTGTCAGCGGATTGGCAACGAACTGTCCATTCACATAACCGATATTCATTCGTACGAAGTCCTCCGCACCCATGGACGAAACGATGCGGCGCCCTAGCTTGACGGTCACGGTCTGCCTTTTGGGTTCAGGGATTTGCAGATACTTGCAGATAAGCGGTCTGACAAACCACTCGAGCGCCAAATAAGCCGAGACTGGATAGCCCGGAACTCCGACAACAATCTTCCCATTTATTTTTCCTAAAATGACAGGTTTGCCTGGCCGTGCGGCGACCCCATGGGTAAAGACTTCGCCGATTTCGCCAATAATGTGGACCGTGTAGTCCTTCGAGCCTGCTGATGAACCCGCATTAATGACGATGATATCAGAGGTCTCAGCTGCTTCTAAAAGTACTTCTTTTATTTTTTCAGGCTCGTCCTTCACAATCGGAAGGAGGTTCGGTTCTCCGCCCCAATCCTTAATGAAGCCAGCAAATACAGAGCCATTAAATTCAATGATCTGTCCAGGTGCTAACTCAGCATTGGCTTCAACTAGTTCATTCCCGGTCGGAATAATCGTCACGACAGGCTTTTTTGAAACAGGAATGACGGTTTGCTGTCCTGCTAATAGGACACCTAAATCAGCTGGCCGGATGATATGCCCTTGTGGAAAAAGCATTTCCTCTTGAACCACGTCTTCGCCAATCGGACGAATATGCTGCCAAGGGGTTGCTGGCTCGATAATTTCAATCGTTTCCTCATCAGGACAATCGACATGCTCAATCATAATGACGGCGTTAAACGGTGAAGGGATCGCGTTCCCCGTATCAACATAACAAAATTCTTCGCCCCGTTTCAGACGAAGTGGATTTTGCTCATGGGCTGTATAGGTATTTTCAGCAATGACCGCAATTCCATCCATTGCGCTGGCATGGTAATGCGGCATTGAGACCCTTGCAAAAATGGGTTCAGCTGTCACACGGCCCAAGGAGGTAATCGTTGAGATTTCTTCCTTTTCAGGGGTCAGCCTAAAAGCCGCAAGAATTTCTTCTCTAGCTTGTGCTCGGGGTTTATCTTCTAAATATATTTTTCGTTTAAAGTTCTTATAATTCACTGCTTAGCCCCCCTTATCGTGATGCCATCACAGGTACGTATTCTCCCTGTGAAATTCCCTCTTTTTCTGAACTAATCTCAACAATTCCATCGCTTTTGACCAAGGTTGTAATTAAACCGGACTTGCCAATAATCGGCTCAGCCCACCATTCCCCTTCTTTTTCAAATAAACGGACCCGAATATAATCAGACCGTCCTGGTGAGGAAGGAATATTTTTTGTGATTCTAGCAAAAATACGCTCCGGTTTCCGCCGCGAGTCCTCGCCCTTTAATTTTCGTAAAATTTGCTCGCCAAACAGCTTAAAGATAATCATCGCGGAGGCTGGATGACCTGGCAGTCCTATCACTGGTTTCCCATTAGCCATTGCCAAAATCGTCGGTTTCCCCGGCTTAATCGAAATACCGTGGACAAATACTCCCGGGGCGCCTAAAGACTGGATGACATCCGTGGTATAATCCTTTGCGCCGACCGAGCTTCCGCCGGAAAGGATTAAACAATCTACCTGCTGATAGAGTTCACGGGCCTTTTGTTTAAACTCCTCAAAATCATCACGGACAATGCCGCCATATAAGACATCCACATTCCATTCGCTCGCTAATCCTGAAATCGTCAAATAGTTGATGTCGCGAATTTGCCCTTCTACTAAGGTTTCGGTTTGATAAGGAACAATTTCATCCCCCGACGAAAGGTAACCTACTTTTACTTTGCGGTAGACCGTTACAGTTGTAACCCCTAAAGAAGCGAGTGCCCCTAGTTCCTGTGGACGAAGTTTCGTGCCTGCCGTAAGAAGCGTTTCTCCTTTTTTAATATCTTCCCCGGCCCGAATCACGTTTTCTCCGGGTGCAATCTGCTTGTATGTATTTAATAGCGTATCGACATCTTCACAATGTTCAATCATGATAACGCTGTCACTTCCGATCGGAAGCATCCCGCCCGTTGGCACATAGACCGCTGTACCTGGGCCGGCTTGTGCAGTTGGAACCTCACCCATTTTCACTTCCCCTGTAACCGTAAGGAAGCCTGGCATGGATTCGGAAGAACCATACGTATCCTTGGCACGAACAGCATATCCATCCACCGTTGAACGATCAAAACTCGGCACATTTTCCTGCGCAATCACTGGTTCAGCAAGGATATAGTGAAGCGCCTCTTCGAGCACCCGTACTTCAGTTTGCTTGGTTGCCGGTATATTTTCCTCGATTAAGGCAAATGTTTCTTCTACTGTTTTTACTTTGAAAAATTGCATGGTTCTCTTTTTCCCCCTTATACTTCCTTGTTCTGCTCGTTAAAGCGGGAAAAATCCGCTTCAGCCCACTTTTTGGCGTCTTCATACTCGTTTGGGTGATTCATATTAAAAAAGACTCGTTCTAAGTCCATACTGTCTGAGTGAAGATCTTTTTCTGTTACATATAAAACCTTTAAGTGATCGAGCAAATGCTTCATCCGGAGACGGTCCGCTTCAATCCTATGGGCAACCTCATCTGCCACCCTCTTTTGGAAAACGGCAAATAAAGGGTGCTGGACTCCATTAATGACGGGGATAACCGCATCATAATCACCGCATTTTTGAACGAGCAACTTTGCAAGTTCTCCTGAAACAAATGGCATATCACAAGCTACAATAAAATTCGTATCATATTTGGAAGACAGCAAGCCGGCATGAACCCCTGCAAGCGGTCCTTTATCTGGATAATAATCCAAGGCCATCTTCAATCCTAAAAATTGATAGTCTTCAGGATGATTGGTTACAAGAATTATATCATTAAAGGACAACTTTAGCGTATCGGCAATTCTCTCAATGTTGGTTTTTTCGTTTATTTTTAAAAGCGCTTTATTGGTGCCCATCCTGCTTGATTTTCCACCTGATAAAATAATAGCCGCTGCCTTCATCATTCGAGCACCCTCTTAATTCAAATCTTTTTCTCGCCCACCGCATGATAGCCATTTTCCTGTGCCACATAATCCAAGGATCGAGTGTAAATCTAGTAAGGCTGCTGATGGTTTTTCAATATATTGTCGTATATCAATAATTTTAATATAGCCATTACATTCTTCGCAAACCTGAATTTGCGATACCGCATCGCCTTCAGAAAACAAATATCCATATGTCCAATCGTCTAAGTTGTAATTTGTTAGCTGAAAAACGGCGATTTCGTAGAATTGCATTGAGATACTATTTCTTCTAAATCGATTTACCAAGTCTTGCACTCCAGTGAATTCTGTTAAATTTATAAAATTGTTCTATAATAAGTAGGAGGTTTTAGATACGAAGGAGGAATACATATGACGATCAAAAAGGTAATGACGATTGCGGGCTCTGATACAAGCGGCGGCGCAGGAATTCAAGCAGACTTAAAAACATTTCAGGAACTTGGCGTCTATGGAATGACGGCGCTGACATCGATTGTAACGATGGATCCGAAAAACAATTGGCACCATAACGTGTTTCCAATCGCGGTTGATACTCTTGAGACTCAACTAGAAACGATTCTTTCGGTGGGCATTGATGCAATGAAAACAGGCATGCTTGGTACGGTTGAAATTATCGAATTAGCGGCGCGAAAAATGGATGAAAATAAACTGGAGCGTGTCGTTATTGATCCGGTTATGGTTTGTAAAGGGGAAGATGAGGTTTTACATCCAGAAACGACCGATGCGATGCGCGAGTTCCTCTTACCACGCGCGCTAGTTGTTACCCCCAATTTGTTTGAAGCCGGACAGCTTGCAGGAATGAAGACTCCGCGTACTGTTGCGGAAATGAAGGAAGCGGCGGTAAAAATCCACGAGCAAGGGGCAAAATTCGTGTTGATTAAGGGCGGCGGCAAGCTCCAATCAGAAGAAAATGCGGTTGACCTGCTTTATGATGGAAAGGACTTTATGATGTATGAGTCTGAAAAGTTTGCAACTACCTACACGCACGGTGCAGGCTGTACCTACTCATCAGCGATTACCGCTGAATTAGCCAAAGGGAAATCCGTTTATGATGCTGTCGATGTCGCGAAAGAGTTTATTACAGCCGCCATCCAGCAAGGCTTCAAGCTAAACCAATATGTCGGTCCGACCTGGCATGGTGCCTACCGCAGTGCACTTTCAAAAACAGAGTACTGTGAAGATTGTGTTGAATAACCATAGAGAAAAGAGCCGATCGATTGGTCGGCTCTTTCTTTTTGTGTCATCTTTTGGTGTCAGGCACCGTGATCCTCTCTTCATCGAGCATTGATTTCGCATTTTTTTCCTGATTCTAGTATGATAGTTACATTATTAATTAAAATAGACATTAGACTTAATCATTCTATTTATGAAGGGAAAGGAGGTTGCACTTTGGAACCTATTGATATGAAAGGCGCACAGGCTGCGATTACGAGCTTTGCCAATAAAGATGTCTACATTCACCTTGAAACGACAAACGGTGCCTATGCATCACATAACGACCAATCATTTTTTTCCGCTGGTGCATTCATCCGCAATGCGCTAGTCCGTTATGAATTAGGAAAAATAACAGGGAATGGCCCGTTTCGGGTTGGTTTGAAGATCAACCTTGGCTGGATTTATGCAGAAGGGATTACACATTACGAAATAGACGAAGACAATCACCTGCTGTTAGCCGGTCACGATAATGCAGGAAAACTAGCGGTTGCCTTGGAGATTTCCAGCACCCCTTTTGAATAGGCTGTGTAATACTTGCATGTTGATTTGCGCTCCAGGCGCGTGCGGTTCGCGGGCGGTCCGGGGAGCCTCCTCGGCCCCGTCCTCCCGCAGGAGTCTCGCGCTTTCCGCTCCAATCAACATGGCTAATATATCAACAATAACCATTAACACAGCCATTGATAATAGGCAAGGCCCGAAAGGAGAATGATTTATGGATAAAGAACGTCACCTCTTGGTCGTTTTTCCGCACCCTGATGATGAGGCATTTGGTGTGTCCGGGACGATTGCGACCCATGTACAGAACGGCACTCCTGTCACCTATGCGTGTTTAACCTTAGGAGAAATGGGACGCAACATGGGGAATCCCCCGTTTACCAATCGCGAAAACCTGCCGAAAATTAGGAAAGAGGAATTGAAGGAAGCGGCTCGGGTGTTGGGCATTCAAGACCTGCGCATGCTTGGATTCCGTGATAAAACGATTGAATTCGAAGACGAAGAGAAACTCGCCAATAAAATGTTAGCTTTGATTGAGGAAGTCAACCCTTCCCTTATTATTACCTTTTATCCAGGCTATTCCGTTCATCCTGACCATGATGCCACCGGTGCGGCGGTTGTACGGGCAGTTGGGAAGATGCCTGCTGCCGTGCGGCCAACCTTACACTGTGTAGCCTTTTCGAATAATTGTGTAGACGAAATTGGGGAACCAGACATCGTCAATGATATTAGCCCCGTCGCAGAAACAAAACTGGCTGCCATCCAAGCTCACCGGTCGCAAACCGAGCAGATGTTTATTGGTATGGAAGAGAAGTTGAAAAATCAAGACCCACAAATGATGAAGTGGATCAACAACGAACGATTCTGGACGTACAAATTTGATAAGTAAACGAAAAGCCCTTCGCAGCGAAGGGCTTTTTTCAATGCTAATTTTCCCGGTGCAGCAGTGTACAAAGCGTGCACCAATCCCGGATAATAATCTTCCTCGACTTCATATCAATAATCCCATCTTTTTTTAGCTTGGAAAAAACACGGCTTACGCTTTCTCTGTTCGTGCCAACGACGGTTGCAAACTCTTGCATCGTCAAGGGAATCTCAATATCCCATCTGTTTAGACCATTATTAAATTTATTTCCCAGGCGCTCTAATGTCCTCACTTTCTTCGCATATACATCGAGCAAGGCAATATCTCGTAATTGTGAGGTCATTTCCCGTAAGGCATCGCTCATATAACTGATCATTTGCATCGACAGCTCTGGGTGGTTGAATAAATCCCGTTCTAATTCCAACTTATCCAAAAAGAAGATCTTTCCATCCTGGAGCATAGTCGCTGTCGCTGGATAGTATTCTGTCCGCTTTGTAAACAAACAGGCCTCTGCAAACACATCCCCTTTTTGCTTCACACAGACAATAATTTCATTGCCATTCTCATCCTGCTTTGTCAGCTTAACAGCACCTGAATGAACAAAATACACCCCCTTGGCCACTTCCGCCTCAGAAATGATCTGTTCCCCCTTTTTCAACTCCAGCGTTTGAATCCTCTTTTCAATAATCGAAAGCGACTTTTGTGATAGATCCTTAAAAATAACAATTTTTCGAAGCAAATCCGTTTGTATTACTTCTTGATAGACTCCTAGATGCGGATCTTTTAAACAATCGACTCGATTCATCCTTCTCACCACCCCTTTATAGAACTCTACTTTTGATAAATACTTACCATCTATTGTAAACAACTCCATCCGCTGATGTAGTGACGAAATTCACAAAATGTTCATTGTTATAAAGCCAATTGAAACAATCGGTTTCACATAACGTTCAAAATCTACCAAAAAGGTGTGAGTTAGCTCACATTTTTCTCCCTCATGAGCGTTTAGGATGAAGATGTTCATTTTATATAAAAAGGGAGGAAAAAAAGTGAATAAAGCCATTATTAGTTTTGTAGTCTGTGCATTACTTGGCTTTGGACTTGGCTACTTAGTGTTTGGCGTGATCATGGGGGATTCCGAAAAACAGCCTCAGGTGGCACAAACAGAAACTACTGCTGCCAAAGAAGAAAGTACGGATGCAAAGGAAACAACAACCGTTTCAGCTAATGAGGATAACATCCTTAACAAGAAGGGCTGTCTTGGCTGTCACAGTGTTGAAGCATTAAATATTAAGGGCGGTGCCGTAGGACCGGACCTTTCCCAAGCGTTTACTAACGTGGAAGGGAAACATGGCAAGCCGATTGAAGAATTCCTGAAGGCGCCTACTTCTACCGTTATGTCAGGCGTTATTGGCAAAAATCCATTATCAGATGAAGAACGCAAGCAAGTGCTAGAACTACTTAAACAAGCTTCTGAAAAATAAAAAGGTGGTGTAATTAGATGAAAAAATGGATTCCGATTGCATCGGGTCTGCTTGCCGGGTTTGTTGCAGCAACGATCTCTTTTGCCGATTTCTCAGCAAAGACGAATACGGAAGCTTCTTCAAGCACTAAGAGCGATGCAGAAAAGGTGTATGTGCCATTCGGTCAAAAGGATGATTATTACCTATTTGCCTCTGGCGGTCACTCCGGCCAAATGTTTATTTATGGGGTTCCGTCGATGCGAAAAATTAGAACAATTCCTGTATTCTCTCAAGATTCCGCAACAGGATACGGTTTCGATGAGCATTCCAAAAAAATGATGGGCGACTATACATGGGGCGACCTTCACCATCCAGCCTTTTCAGAAACAAAGGGCGACTATGATGGAAAATATATGTTTGCTACTGATGTAGGAAACAGCCGTGCCGCCGTTGTAGACCTTAAAACATTTACGACGAAAGATATCATTCAAGTTCCGAACACTGCCGGCCCACACTGTGCAGCATTCGTGACAGAAAATACAGAGTACATGTTCCTGCCAACACGTTTCGCCGTTCCGCTTGGCCAGAAGTATGAATCTCTTGATGACTTCAGCACACAATACCGCGGTGTTATGTCTGCTGTAACCTTTAATGAAAAGAATCAAAAACTAGGTATTGCTTATCAAGTGGCACTTCCGCCATGGTCCTATGACCTATCTGATGCTGGTAAAAAAGAATCAGCTGATTGGGCGGTAATGACAACTTATAATACCGAAGAAGCGACTACTAATCTTGAAATTAACGCATCACAAGCTGATCGTGACTATATTGTTCTTTTTAACTGGAAAGAGCTTGCGAAAATGGTCAAGGAAGGCAAGTACGAAAATATTGGCGGTCAAAAAATGATTTTCCCTGAAAAACAAAAAGGCGGAATTTATTTAATTCCTGTCGCTAAATCACCACATGGTGTTGACGTCACACCAGATGGAAAGCAATTCATCGCTTCAGGAAAATTAGCACCGACAATGACTGTCTTCTCGTTTGAAAAAGCGTTTAAAGCGGTCGCAAACAAAGACTTCGCTGGTGAACGGAATGGGATTCCTATTCTTAATTACAAATCAGTGATGGAAAGAGAAGTAAACCCTGAAAACGCTTTAGGACCGCTTCACACTCAATTTGATGACAAAGGCATGGCCTATACAACGATGTTCATTTCTTCGGAAATCGTGAAATGGGATCCAAATACAGGTGAAACATTAGACCGTGTGCCTGTTCAATATTCCCCAGGACACTCTGTTGCCGCAGAAGGTGATACCGTTGCACCAGATGGAAAATGGATTATTGCTTTAAACAAGATTGCTAAAGACAGTTACTTGTCTGTCGGACCTTCCCATCCTGAGTCAATGCAATTGATTGATATCAGCGGTAAGATGAAGGTCATCCAATCTTCACCAGTAGACCCTGAACCGCACTATGCACAAATGATAAAAGCGGATAAGATTAAAACGATTAATGTATATCCTAAGGATGTCAAGAATAAGGAAGCCGTTTACAAGCAGAGTGATACGAAAATCGTCCGCAATGGCAACAAAGTTGACGTATACGGTATTGCGATGCGTTCGAAATTCATCTTTGATGCAAAAGCAAAACGACCAGACGTCATTGAAGTGAATGAAGGAGATCACGTCACCATCCATCTGACGAATATTGATTTCGATGAGGATATTACACACGGATTTGCCATCAACAGCTATAACTTAAACATGGAAGTTCAGCCTGGACAAACCAACACAATGGAATTTGTCGCGAATAAAGCGGGAACCTACCCACTTTATTGTACAAACTTCTGTTCTGCGCTCCACCAAGAAATGAACGGTTACTTCCTTGTAAAACCTAAGAAATAATATGTTGGAGATGGGTATCAATTAAATAGATTGATACCCATCCCTGTTTACAAATCTTATTATCGATAAAATCTAGTTGCAGCACCTAGCCCCTCTTTGGTCTAAGTCAATCCCTTAAGAAGGCAAAAAACGCCTTCTTGAAGGGCTTGCCTTATGCTTGTCGGGGCTGAGCAAGGCGCTTCCACTTTATAATAAAGGCGATGTTAACATGAAGGGTAAAACGAAAAAATTATCAGTGGTTTCTTCGATATTAATAGTTGTTTCAGCCATTTTGATGGTCATCTCATTATTTTTCCCGTGGTGGCAAATGATTTTCTTTGCTCCGCAATATCCAGAGGGACTAAATATCATTGTTTACCCAAATAAACTCGAGGGACAAATTGACATTGTTAATGGTCTCAACCACTATATCGGGATGGATAACTTTAGTGAAGAAAACTTCCCTGAATTGAGCTATCTTTCCTATCTTGTTGGTGGTTTAGCTATTCTTACCTTACTAACCGCCGTCTTTCGAAAAAAATCTATTCTTTATGGATTGATTGGCGTGTCTGTAATTGGCGGCTTACTTGGGGTGATTGACCTGCGGCAGGCACTTCATGATTTCGGAACAAATTTAAGCCCTGAAGCACCCATTAAAATAGATCCTTTTGTACCGCCGATTTTGGGACATAATACAGTAGCAAACTTTATTACCAACAGTGTGCTTGGCCCCGGTTCCTATATACTTATTGGAGCATTTATCCTGTTACTCATTCCGTTATGGAAGGATCGAAAGTAAATGAAAAAAACCGCGCTCTTATCTTTCATTTTTTCTCTATTTCTACTGATGAGCCCTGAGAAAAAGCTGGCCGCCGAAAATTTACAAGCAACCATCGACAGCCTGAAAGATGGGGCGGTATTACAGCTTGAAAACAAAACATATCAGGGCAATATTGTCATCAACAAAGCAATGACGATTATCGGCTCACCTAAAACCGTTATTAAGGGCGACGGAACGGGGAACGTCATTTCTATTAAAGCCCCTCATGTGAAGCTGAGCCATCTAACGGTAACGCATGGAAGTATGAACCGGAACTCTGCTGAGGAATACGCGGCCATCAAGATTTATACAAACAGCAACGTTGTCGAACATATCAACATCCGCGACTCCTTTCACGGCATATATTTAAGCCAGGCTCACGATAATACGATTCGTGCTAACCATATTAAGGGAATGGGCAAGGGCAAAATCGCCGAGCAGGGAAATGGAATTCACGTTTATTATGCAAATGATAATCTGCTTGAAAAGAATACGATTGAAGGCACCCGGGACGGGATGTTCTTTGAATATGCCAACAACAATCACAGCTATGAAAATAATATCAGCCAGACAAGATATGGACTGCATTACATGTATTCCGACGAAAACATTTTTATGAAAAATACCTTCACGATGAATACCGGCGGCGCAGCCATTATGAACTCCAATCATTTGAAGCTCGAGGATAATCAATTTATTGTTAACTACGGCAACCAATCATTTGGCCTATTACTCCTTCAAGCCAATGATAATTTTATCGCCAATAATACCTTTTACATGAACCAGCGTGGTTTGTATATCGATCAAGCGACAAGAAACGAATTTCGTCACAACAAAATCGTTCAAAACCAAATCGGAATTGAACTATGGGCGAGTTCCAATGATCAAGTATTTACATTAAACCAAATTTCCGAAAATACGATTCCTGCGGTAACTCTTGGCGGCAATAGTGAGAATAATTCCTGGAGCAAGGATGGCAAAGGGAATGACTGGGGCAGCGCGTTCCCGATCACTGATTTAAACCAAGACCGCATTGGGGATTTTTCAATAACCTATCGTTCATCTTTATATCAATTAATGGAGGACCAAGAATTATCCTATTTATTTTTAAAAAGTCCGGCCCTGAAAATATATGAAAAAATGAATGCCGCACTTACAAATGAAGCCATTATGTTTAATGACCCACACCCATTAACAGCGTCAAATAGAACACATACGAAAGCTATTTTCCTTATTGTCAGCTTACTAATTGTGGGGATTTTAATAAAGGGGAGACACCTACTATGCATTACATTTGGAAGGAATGGAAGGAAAATATAAGAGGAAAAGGGCTTTGGCTAAGTCTAAGCATTATTGTTCTCATTTCAATCGCGATTTTATTTCGTTCCTCGGCCCTTTCATTTGATAAAGGCTTTTATGTGCTCTTAATCAACTTGTTTGATACGATTATCTATTTTATTCCGATTCTATGCCTATTTATCGGGGCCTTCTCGATTTTTCAAGAAAAGGAACAAAAAACATTGATCATGCTGCTAACAAAGACAGACTCTTTCGGAAGCTTCCTAATTAAAAAAAGCCTTGGGCTTTATGCAGTCGTCCTTGTCCCGCTGATTACGTGGTTTTTCATCTATTTGTTTCTATTAAAATTTAATTTCCAACTCGATATAAAGGGCTATTTTATCTTTGTGGCAGCAATCGGTTGTATGAGTCTCGTCTTCCTGCAAATTGGTGCGGCCATCGGTAGTTTTAGCCGCTCGAGGATGCAGATTTTAGGGTTTACGATCTTCGTCTGGTTTTACTTTTTCTTCTTACATGATTTTATCTTGCTGTCGTTCTTACCTGATGTCACCTATGAAAATGTGAAACTATTTTCTTCCGTCTACTTTTTAAATCCGCTTCAAGCGATTCGAATGTTTCTAGAAACAGGCACGGGGGTATATTCCTTTGGCCATATGTCAAGGCTCTTACAAGCATTTATGTGGACGAAACCCGTATTCTTCCTGCTCGGAAATCTGTTGTTCTGGCTTATCACTTCGTTTTTAACAGCGATTGTTTTCAACCGTAAGGAGGGGTACGAATGATCAAAGTAACGAATTTAAACCAATCGTTTGGAAAAAAAAATGTCTTAGATTCCATCAATCTAGACATTAACCCAAACGAAATATGTGCCCTTGTTGGCCGCAATGGGGCCGGAAAATCAACGTTCATCAATAGTCTGCTTGGGTTACTGCCAGTGAAGCAAGGGGAAATTTTGATTAACGGGACTGCTGTTAACAAGAAAAATGTTGAATGGAAAAAGACGATTGCTTATTTGCCGGAAAAATTCATGCTATATCCGATGCTGACCGGTCTTGAAAATATCACTTTCTTTGCTGAAGCTGTGACCAAGACGGCCAACCAGGAACGGATCGAGCAGGTGCTACGCTCGGTCAGCTTGTGGGATGACCGTGATGTTCAAGTGAAGAAATATTCCAAAGGGATGCTGCAGCGCCTTGGTTTAGCAATCACCCTTTATCAGGATTCAAGCCTGCTCATTCTGGATGAACCGACGAGCGGCATCGACCCGCTCGGAAGAAAAGAAATTTTGGAGGTCCTTGGTTCCCTCCATGATAAAACGATTCTGCTGTCTTCCCACCATCTCGATGAAATCAAGCAGATTTGCACCCATGTTGCCTATTTGGACAATGGAAAAATGGAAAAGTTTACAGTAGATGAATTCTTACAAACTCATAATTTAGGAGGAATCAGTTCATGAAGACACGAATTATCTTTAGCTTGCTTCTGCTGATTGCCTTAATCACAGGATGCAGTTCAGGCCCTGACTATAAGGTAACAGTGACGAAGGACCTTTATTTCGTCAAGGACACAGCGATGCCATTTGAAATAAAAGTAACCGAAAACAACAAGGCCGTAAAAGGGCTCGATGTGTCTGCCCAATTATCAATGACCAATATGGACCATGGCAGCTATAATGTTAAGCTTGTGGAAGGCAAAAATGGGACCTACTCCGGCAAAGTGAACCTGCCGTTGGGCGGTAAATACGAGGCCGCGTTTACATTAGAAAAAGACGGCAAAAAGGCAGAGAAAGTCATCGATCTAAATGTGACCAAGCCAAAAGGTGTCGCCATCATCAACGGCGAATGGATTACCAATGAAAATGTCAGCTTCTATAAGTTTATTAACCAGTTACAGCTGGAAATCAACCGTGAGAGCTTGCAGAAAAAATACACGGGTAAACAGTTAGAGGAAGAATTGGCTTATTTAGATTCCCAGGAAAAAACACTTGAGGATAAAAATCAATTATTAACGCAAATTATCCGCCTTCGTGCGATGGCCTTACTGGCGGATGAAAAGGGCCATAAAGCTGCCGAGACTGAAGTGGATGCAGCCCTCCTCAAAGCGCGCGAACAATATAATCAGTTCGAATCCGCTAAAAAGCTAATCAATGAGTACGGCGCAGATAAATTTTGGGCAACGGAAAAACAGCAATATCGAATGATTGTCATGTCCCAGAAGGTCCAAAAGGACTTAATTGAAAAAGTCAAAAAAGAAAACCCAAAAGCCGGCGAACAAGAAATCTACTACCAAGCCCAAAAAGAATACGAAGAACTTCTCGTCTCCCAGGTGAATTCCTTAAAGATTGAGATACTCTAGAAATAGATGGGTGTCAGGCACCATGTGAAGAATTCACATGGTGCCTGACACCCTTTTCAGTTTATAAATCTCTTAATAACACACGATATAGTTTATCGTCTTTTTCATCAGGGTTTCCTCTGCCATCGGTGTTGTTGCTGACAAAGTAGAGGTAGTCGCCGTCGACATACAGGTCTCGGATTCGCCCCAGACTTGTAATAACGGGTCTGTTAATCATCTGACGCAATCCAAATTCGCGGACGGCATTGCCTCTTAATGTTGCTGCATAAAGCTTCCCATTCGCCGCAGCCAGCCCGGACGGTGCCCACGTTTCATCACCGGACTGATACAATGGGGTTACCATCCCCGCTTGCTGTTCCGCACCTTGAATTACCGGCCACCCATAATTCGCCCCTGGGGTAATCCGATTGATTTCATCATGAGCCGATGGACCGTGCTCACTTGCATATAAAGTCCCGCCAACCCACACTAATCCCTGTGGATTGCGATGTCCATAACTGTAGACATATGAGTTTGGAAAAGGGTTGTCCTCAGGAATCGTTCCATCTAAGTTCATTCGTAAAATTTTCCCATTTAACGTTTTCACATTCTGAGCCGTTTCCGGAGTGGTCGCATCACCTGTGGTGATGTACAGCATCCCATCCGGACCGATTTTCAGCCTGCCGCCGTGATGATAGGCAGCACTCGGAATCCGATCAAGCAGGATTTTCTCCTCGGACCACACAGAACCGTTCGTCCTTAGGACAATCACCCGATTAAATTGCCCCTTGCCATCATCACTATAGGTATAATAGGCGTAAGCCTTATGATTATCTTGAAACTGAGGATCAAGAACAAAGCCTAGCAGCCCCGCTTCAGCCGCCTTGGCAAGCGGCTTTTCTAAACGAACTGGCTGGCGTTCTATTTTACCGTTTTCCATCTTAACAATGTTTCCGGTTCGTTCGCTGATGTAGAAAGCTTGATTTACCCGGTCAATTGACCATGGCACTTGCAATTTTCCAGCCAAAACTTCTATATTTGGCTGATTGACAACGACCTCTTCCTCTTGGATTCTGTCGTCCTTTTCAAAAAGAGAACAGCCCGACAACAAGACAACCATCAGTAGTAAAATAGAACAAGCTTTATTCATTGACTCCTACCTTTCTTAAATTACCTCAAGAATTGCCTTCCCTACGCCACTCTCTTCATTCGTATCCGTAATCACATCACAAAGAGACTTTATGTAATAATCAGCATTCCCCATCGCAACCGATCTTCCTGCTTTTTCAAGCATGGAAACATCATTATAATTATCGCCAATCGCCATGGTTTCAGCTAAATCAATCCCTTTTAATTTCACAAACGACTCCAGTGCAATCCCCTTTTGAGCCTGTGTATTGGTAATTTCCAAATTATCATGGCCTGACGTTGAAACGACGATTCCTTCTAGCTCTGAAAGGGACTCGTTTGCTGACTCCAATCGGTCTGCATCAAAAGAGAAGGCAAGTAATTTATAGATTTGATAGTTTTCATCAGCAAATAAAAGTTCATAATCCTCGATCGTATGTACTAGGCCATCACGTAGTCTAGCCCCAGCAGCCTCAGTAATCTCTTCTCGATTTACTTCGGGATTGGCACTCATGATGATGTCAACGAGAATGGAAACCGCCTTGTCGGCATCCATCGTGAAGGCACCTTTGTTTGTGTATACTTCGAAATAAATATCCTTTTCCCTTAGCCTTGCCGCTACCTCTCTTGCCATTTTTTTGCTGATTGGTGTGGCTGAAAGAACGACTCCTTCCTTGGAGCGTACCTCTGCACCATTCGCACAGATAACCGGGCAATTTATGCCTGCTTGAGCTAGGACGTAAGTTGCTTCTTGATACGACCTTCCCGTTGCGACAACAAATTCAATTCCTTGCGCTTGTGCTTTTACGATCGCGTCCTTATTTTCCTCACTGATTAATTGCTTCGAATTCAATAATGTTCCATCCATGTCTGATGCAATACATTTAATCATGTTGTCCACCCTCTATCCATTTTCATTATTGCCATTTTAACATGATTACCAAAACATTATCTCCCATATGCTCATGCTAAATACTTACTACCCTCGCGAACACTTAACGGTGCTAACTTTGTTCCTTCAATAAATCCCTTTACAGAGGCGGGATTTGTCTTCGAATATTCCCGTAACACCCAGCCAATTGCCTTTTGGATAAAAAATTCCTTGCTGTCCGCATTTTGCTGTATGTAATGATAAAGCAATTCTTCATTCGTTTTTCCCTTATATTTTAATTGAAAAAGCAGTGCCGCTCTTCGCAGCCATAGATTGTCGTCATTGGCCCAGCCATTAATTGTTTCGGCCACCACTTCAGAGAATTTCTCGGCAATTTTTCCAACCGGCTTGGGAGCAATCGCATCAACCGTATCCCACCAAGATTTGGTTGTAATCAGTTGCTCCATAAATGGCAAATCCGTTTTCTCGAGCTTATTCAACGATTTTTCCATATAAACCAATGCTGTATATTGGTATTCTCGTTCTTCCTTCGCCCAAAGTTCTCGAATCAAATCTTGGTTAAACGGCTCTTTTAAGATCCCTGTCTCTTGAAAAAATTGCTTTTCCAGCACACTGCGCTGTGGTTTCTTGATGCCCAAGAAGGGGAAATGATCTTTCATATATTTCTTCATCGGTTCGGCATTTGCTTCATTGCGATTTTCTTCAAATAGTTGTGTTAACAGCGCAATATTTGGCGACATCCAATTCCACCTTTTCAAAAATAATACCCACTAAATCAATAGTAATTCTCTTATCTTCCAATATTTCCTTTATTTTTTTCGAATAAACCACTTTCCTAAAACCAAACTAAATCATAGTAGAAAAGGAGGGATATTACCATGACCAAGAAATACAACAAGGGCAGCAACAATCAAAACTCCCCGCAAGCAGGGCATGCAGAGGCTGAATTTGCCAGCGAGTTTGTGAGCGGTGATAACAGCAAAGGTAATAAGCGCAATAAAGGACAGAAAAGCAAGACGAATCCAAACCCTTAAAAGGTAAAAATCGACTTTCACATTTGAAAGTCGATTTTTTAGTCTTCATTATCCTCATTTAATTTTATTGATGGGTTAAAAATAAATGCACCCGAAACACCTTCAGAGGGCTGTTTTTGCTCACCTCTGAATTGATCCTGCATTTCGAGGTTTGCACTTTCTGCTGCAGAGCGTCTTTCCGTAGATGCGTGTACCTTCCCATCTTCAAGTTGTTCGTTAATCTTAATGTTTGCTTCAACCGTTTCATTTGCTGCATTCTCGTCTTTTGCCATTATGTAAGCCCCTTTGATTTCAAAGTATTTAAGTATGTTGCCCAATTCACTCCTTTGTTATCTAAACTTTTCATATAAGTTGGAATGTTTATGGTTACACTCAACCATTGATTATTAAGATGAATGGCACCAAAAGAAAGAACTGACCCATTTCAGATCAGTTCTTTCTTACTTAGTGACAACTAAATGAACGGATTCTGTTTAAATCCATTCCGTAATATTCCCAGTGGTATCCGCGCCAGCGATACCCGGCGATCGAGGTTCTGCCTACGTAGGTTGGATAATACCAGAAGCTTCTTCCATTATTCAACCAAACATAGGTATAACGGTACAGACAGTGCCTAATTCCACCTGGGTCAACCGCATATAATCCAGCTGTTTCCTGAGGGATGTAGGTTGGCGGCGGTGCAGTCGGGGCACCTCCATAATGCGGGCCACCTCCAAATGGTGGTTGATGTCCTCCACCGTGAGGCGGCGGTTGATGCCCTCCACCATGCGACGGTGGTTGGTGCCCTCCACCATGTGGCGGCGGTTGATGCCCTCCACCATGCGGCGGCGGTTGATATCCTCCACCATGCGACGGCGGTTGATACCCTCCACCATGCGACGGCGGTTGATACCCTCCACCATGCGACGGTGGTTGATACCCTCCACCATGTGACGGCGGCTGCTGCTGTTGGCCTCCACCATGCGGCGGTGATTGCCGCAGGTTGTTTTCATAAGAAAAAATTGGCATACTACCATGACCCTGAGGGTAATTGAAATGATCCAAGGCTTTAGTCCCCTTCTATTTATATTCCCTCTAATGTATGCGCCCCGCCTAATTTGGTGAAAAGCTATTAATATATATTAGTGATATTCGAACGTTTGGCTATTCTACCTTGCTTGCTGCTAACTCCCTAATTTCCTCCGCAATTTTACTCTGGATCCGTTCGACGACTGAAAAATCCATGGCGGCAATATAAATTTCCTCTAACTCATCATGAAGTTCCTTAGCCTTGGCTAAATAGGAAGTAGCCTCAAGCATTTTATTTTTGTAATTGGTTGAGATTTTAGTGATGATATCGGCAAAAATTTCATCTGTCCCGGACGCAATCAGTAATTCATACATATCAATGATTTCATCCCCATCTCTGCTTGGGAAATATTCATGTGGTGCGGTACTATCAAAGATGGCAATGCCCAGCTCCCTGAAAATCACCATATCAAGGCTGTTCGGGTCAAAGCCACAATGATAAACTTCTACATCGACCCCTTTAACCTCAGCTGCTGCCGCAAGCTTTTTCAGCATTGTTGATTTCCCAGAACCCGGACGCCCTTTAATGAAATAACGTTTTGAAATTCCTTCGGTTAGATTCGGGACATAATCTACCGGCCCTTTTGGCGTAGCAGCACCTAAAAAGCGATGGCGGATATCAGATTTTTTACTGAGCTTCATTTTTCCAAAGAAGGTTTCAATTAATTTGTTAGTTAATTGATCGGCTTTCTTAAAATCCATGCTGTTGATATAAATCTTTTCCCAATCATCGTGGATATCCAACGCTTCTTTATAGGTATCATACGCCTTATGAAAGGATTGACTAATCTGATTGGTTAACTTCATGATCGTATTTTTATGGATGGCCAGCGCACGGGCATCCCAGGCTTCACCAAGGTTAATGTATTCGTCAACCGCTCCAGGTGTTTTCGGTTCAATCACATGCGGAGCGGTACCATCGACAATTCCCACCTTTAACGCTGGGATCAACACTCCATCAATGGAATTGTTATCAGAAGAACAATGTAAAAATTCAATATCATAGCCCTTTTCAAGCCACTCATTACCGATTTTTTTCATTAATGAGGATTTACCTGTTCCTGGACCGCCTTTTAAAATAAATAACCGGTCGAGACCTTGAAGATTGGAGTCATATAAATTATGAAAGCCTCTTGCTGTATTCCCGCCTGCAAAGTAATTTTTAATTTTCCCTGCCACTCATCAACACTCCCTTTTATAGTGACAATCGTAAGATAAATTCAATTTCACCCTATCTTATGCGATTGTTATTTATAGGTGAGTGCCTAGGGAAAAAATCTTACTTAATGATGGAGACAATGTCAGCTTTTGTGACCTCTTGCAATAGAACAGGTTCTAATACGATTTGAACCCCAATTTTCCCACCACTAACAATGATTGAATCGATCGACCTGCAGCTTACATCAATAAACGTCTTATATTCTTTTTTCATGCCAATCGGCGAGCAGCCGCCGCGGATATATCCAGTCCATTTCTGAATATCCTTCACCGGAAGCATTTCGATATTCTTTTCACCGGCTGCTTTGGCTGCCTTTTTCAAATCCAATTCCTCTGCCACGGGAATGACGAAAACAAATATATTCCTGCTCGCGCCCATTGCAACAAGCGTTTTATAGACTTCCTTTGGCTCCCGGCCAATTTTCTCCGCAACAGAAAAACCGTCGATTTTCCCATCTTTATTATCGTAGGTCAGCATCTCATAGCTAACCTTTTTTGCGTCAAGAATACGCATTGCATTGGTCTTACCCTGTGCCACTTTACAAACTCCTCCCTGACTTTAAAGACTACTATCCAGTATCAGCATACTGGAACAGCAAAAATTACACAAAATCACCCAAATTCTGTGACCAGTTTGTCACTCTATTAAACCATTATTATAGTACACTAAAATTAACAAGATTAAATTACATACATTACCAAAATAGATAATATTTTCATTATCGCAATTCAGAAATTGCTTATGTGAAATTCCTCACAAATATTATATTGAAATAAGTTACATTTAATCATACATAGAGAAAGAAGTTGCTCTTCCAAACTAATCTACTTGAGGTGGAATCAATGAAATACGATTTAGTGATTTTGCATGCACCAAGTGTTTATGACTTTCGAAAAAACTCCCTGCTAGCCGGCCCCATCGGAATCACTAGTATTGCAGAATACCTTGAAAGATACGGTCTTCGGGTCAAGATCATTAATATCGCCAATCGGATGCTGATGAGTAATAAGTTTGATGTGGAAGCAAAGTTAAGGAATATTAACACCAAGGCTTTCGGCATTGATCTCCATTGGCTTCCGCATGCACACGGCAGTATCGAGCTGGCGAAAATTGTAAAAAAGCTTCATCCAGATATTCCAGTGATTTTTGGCGGACTTTCTGCCACTTATTATCATAGGGAGTTAATTGAATATCCTTGCATAGACTTTGTTATGCGCGGCGATTCAACCGAAAAGCTGATGCTGTTATTGATGAATAAAATTGAACAAGGGAATACCCACTATGCGGACATTCCCAATTTAACTTGGAAAAAGGGGAGCGGCATTGGCTGCAATCCGCTTACTTATGTACCAAAGGATTTGGATGACCTTGACGTTCCAGGATATCGTTATGCGATCCGTTCTGTGTTTAAATATCGGAATTTCCTTGACCCGCTTCCGTACAATGGCTGGCTGCAATATCCAAATACCGCTTTACTGACAGCGAGAGGCTGTTCACAAAA
Source organism: Bacillus sp. AFS031507 (assembly GCF_002584635.1). Taxonomy (NCBI): domain Bacteria; kingdom Bacillati; phylum Bacillota; class Bacilli; order Caryophanales; family Bacillaceae; genus Bacillus; species Bacillus sp. AFS031507. The sequence goes on along the minus strand of NZ_NUOW01000007.1, from coordinate 38,949 downwards.
CTGTCTCATCTGCGGCGGTTCTAAGGATGCCTATGATCAAAACTGTAACCGAAGCTCCCTTGCCTTACGTCGCCCGAAAAACTAGTTGAGGACATTAAATTCATTTCACGCTTTAGCCGGTCACCGATTTTTATCCTTCATGACCTGCGCCAGGGCGGACGTGAATACGTGAAGGAATTTTTTAGCCGGCTGAAGGAACTTCATCTTAAAAATGAGGTCGTCTTTGAGTTATTCCAGTATGCAAACGAAGGGTTCTTTCAACAGATAATGATAGCGTTCCGAAATATAATATTGAAATTACCCTGGAAACACACGATGAAAAAATCAGACGCTACAACGGGAAATTCAACTGTACGAACCCTAAAGTAATCGATACGCTTAATTTTGCCTTAAAGCATGGCTGTAAAAAAATTGATTTATTCTTCATGGTTGGGATTCCAGGACAGACCTATGACAGCGTGTTAGAAAACATTGATTTCTGTGAAAAAATCCATCTTGCCTGCAATCAAGACAAACGGATATTCTACTTCGTCGCACCACTTGCACCGTTCCTAGATCCTGCAAGCCCAGCGTTTGAAAATCCAGAACACCATGGCTATAAAAAGTTCTGCCACACACTTGAGGATCACCGCAAGGCGATTACCCAGCCTTCGTGGAAGCATATGCTTAGCTATGAAACAAAAGATATGGTACGTGATGACATTGTTAATTCAACCTATGAATCGGCACAACTACTAAATGATTTCAAATTAAAATACGACCTGATTGATGAAGAAAATTATCTAGAAATCAAATGGAAAATAGAGAAATCGATGGATTATATTGAAAAAATTGATTATGTTCTCTCTCTTCCAGCAGAGCAGCAACCTGGTGAACTAGCAAAGATTCGTGAGGAAATTGAAGAGTTAAATAAATATAGTATTTGTGGAAAGAACGAGTTAAAGTGGGAAGTTCAAAAGAATTACGCTAACTTCTTTTCGCTCACATTAGTCGGACTCGAACAGCTCTATGAAGATTATGCGAACAAAATTAGACATCTATTAAGTCCGAAAAGACGACAGCAATTCCAGATTGATACCGAACGAAGAAAAATGAATATATAAATATTAAAAGGAGCTGGGGGATTCCCAACTCCTCTTTTATAGCCAAGGCTTAGTGACCGCCTAAATAAGCATTTCTAATTTGATCGCTTTGATTAAGCTCTTCAGCTGTACCTGAAGCAACAATTTTTCCGGTCTCAATGACATAGGCACGATCGGCAATCGATAACGCCATATTAGCATTTTGCTCTACCAATAAAATGGTTGTCCCAGTTTTATTGATTTCCTCAATAATCTTGAAAATGGTTTTTACTAAAATCGGCGCAAGACCCATGGAAGGTTCATCTAATAGTAATAGACGAGGTCTAGCCATTAATGCACGGCCCATGGCGACCATTTGCTGCTCTCCCCCAGAAAGCGTACCAGATAGTTGCTTACGGCGCTCCAGCAAGCGAGGGAATAACTGATAAATCTTTTCAAAATCTTCTTGAATGCCTTTTTTATCTTTCCGTAAATACGCACCTAATTCTAGATTTTCCTCAACCGACATGTTTGAGAAAACACGGCGGCCTTCTGGTACTTGCGAAATCCCCCGTTTAACAATTAATTGAGGAACCTTGCCCTCCACATGTTCACCTTCAAACAATACTTCACCATTTTTCGGTTTTAGTAACCCTGATATGGTTTGTAAAAGCGTACTTTTCCCAGCACCATTGGCGCCAATCAGTGTGACAATTTCTCCTTGATTGATCTCGAGAGAAACTCCCTTCAATGCATGGATATTTCCATAATAAACATTAATATCATTTACTTTTAGCATTAGGAGACCTCCTCTCCAAGATAAGCTTCGATGACTTTTGGATTATTTCTAATTTGTTCAGGTGTACCATTGGCAATTAATTGACCATGGTCAAGCACATAAATTCGCTCACAGACACCCATAACAAGAAGCATGTCGTGTTCAATTAATAGGATCGTTAACGAAAATCTCTCACGAATTAACGCGATTAAATTCATCAGTTCTTCTGTTTCCTGTGGATTCATGCCGGCAGCCGGTTCATCCAGCAGCAATAATTTAGGATTAGCAGCTAATGCCCGGGCAATTTCAAGGCGACGCTGCTGACCATATGGTAAATTTTTTGCCTTTTCATGCATCACATTTTCTAGCTTAAAGATTTTTAAGAATTCAATCGCCTTTTCTTCCATTTCCTTCTCACCGGAGAAGTGGGAAGGGAGGCGGAAAATAGAGCTCAGCATCGAATGCTTGGCCAACGAATGATAGGCTACCTTTACATTATCGAGAACAGACAGTTCACTAAACAAACGAATGTTTTGAAAGGTCCGGCTGATTCCCTTTTTGGTAATTTTATATGGCGCAAAGCCATTTAGTTTTTCGCCATCTAACGTAATGCTTCCCTCGGTTGGAACGTAGACACCTGTTAGCAAGTTAAAAAACGTCGTTTTCCCGGCACCATTTGGGCCAATTAAACCGACAAGTTCACCCTGATTTAATTCCAGGTTTACATCCGAAACAGCCTTTAAGCCGCCAAAACGGATCCCGGTATTTTCTACTTTAAGCAACGTTGTTTTTTCATTCATTTTTGCACTCCTCCTTTAGCGGTTTTACCAGCTTTAAAGAATGAGGTAATCTCTCTCGTTCCTAGCAATCCTTGTGGTCGGAAAAGCATCATTGCAATTAAGACAAGACTGTAAACAACCATCCGAACCTCTGGATAACTGGAAAGGTAGGTCGAAATAATCGTTAATAGGACCGCTGCAATAACCGCTCCAGACATACTTCCAAGCCCGCCTAATACTACAAAAATTAAAATATCAAATGATTTCAAAAAGCCAAAGTTAGTCGGCTGAATGATATAAAAGTTATGCGCATATAAGGCACCGGCAATTCCGGCAAAGAAGGCACCGATGGCAAAAGCTGTAACCTTATAAAAGGTTGTATTGATCCCCATTGCATCTGCAGCAATTTCATTTTCTCTAATTGAAACACAAGCTCGTCCATGTGTCGAGTTGGTAAAGTTCACAATCACAATGATGGTTAGCAATACACAAGCAACCAGCCATGGCCACGTTGTTAAGTGGGAGACTGTCATCCCGCTTGCCCCACCGACATATTCAATATTTAAAAAGACAATTCTTACAATCTCTCCAAAGCCAAGCGTGGCAATGGCAAGATAATCTCCTTTTAATCTAAGTGTCGGAATCCCTATAATGAGCCCCGCCACAGCGGCTGCCAATCCGCCAACAAGGATGGCCACTGGAAAGGGCAGGCCCAATTTCATGGTCATGATTGCTGAAGCGTAGGCTCCAACGGCTAGGAAACCAGCATGTCCAATTGAAAATTGCCCTGTAATCCCAATAATTAAATGGAGACTTGCGGCTAGGATGATATTAATTCCGATAAAAAATAGTGTGTTTACATAAAACTGGTTCAATGACCCGCCAGTTATTAAAAATTGCATGACGACTGAAAATATAACGGCTAAAACGATCGAGGTCCAGAAAAACTTCGCTTGTTTTAAAATTGCCATCGCTAAAAGACCCCCTTAAACCTTTTCCCTGATATTTTTACCAAATAAACCTGCTGGACGGAAGATTAAGATTAAGATAAGGACGACAAATGCTACGGCGTCACGCCATAGGGAGTAGCCTGCTGCACTAACAAGTGACTCGATTACACCCAAAACTAAACCGCCAGTCATCGCCCCAGGAATACTCCCGATTCCGCCTAAAACTGCGGCAACAAATGCTTTAAGTCCTGGAATAATTCCCATCAAAGGCTCAATTTTTGTATAGTAGACACCAAAAATAACTCCGGCTGCACCAGCAAGGGCAGAACCAATCGCAAAAGTTGCTGAAATCGTGTTATTCACATTGATTCCCATTAATCTTGCGGCATCCATATCGTGTGATACGGCTCGCATGGCTTTACCAATTTTTGTTTTATGAACGATAAATTGTAGTAAAATCATTAAAATTAACGAAGTTCCTAAGATAAGTAAGGACTGACCGCTAATTTTTACCCCTAAAAGCTCTAAGCTCTTTATTGGTACGATTCCATCTGGATACGCTTCCGGCTGGGCACCACGAATATAAATGGTACCATACTCAATAAACAACGAAACCCCAATTGCGGTAATAAGGGCCGCAATTCTAGTTGCATTTCTAAGAGGCTTATAAGCAATCCTCTCGATTAAAACACCAAAGATGGCACAGGCCACCATTGAAATAAGTAATGCTGGGAAAAATCCTAAATCTAAAATAGTAATGGAATAAAACCCTATAAATGCACCAACCATGAATACATCTCCATGGGCGAAGTTAATCAGTTTTACAATACCATAAACCATTGTATACCCTAGAGCGATTAATGCATAAATACTGCCCAAGGATATTCCATTTACAAGCTGCTGTATTAATTCCATATGTCTTACACTCCTTTGGACCGACTTCACGTATCTTTTTTTAAATACAATTAAACAAAGTTTGCATGTTGGGAAACTTGCATTTCTTTTATAAAGTGGAATAGGGAGACATCACGCTCCCTATTCCTCTGGCAAACTATAAAATTTTGCTAGCTTCAACGATAGGGCGCTTCCGCTTTTCTCTTAAGGATTAATCTTTGTCTTAAATTGTTGTTCTCCGTTTTTGTACTCAAGGATAACAGCGGCTTTAATTGGATCATGGTTTTTATCAAGCTTCACTTTTCCAGAAACAAGTTCTAATCCATCTGTTTCAGCGAGTGCCTTCTGAATTTTGTTAGAATCACTGCTTCCAGCACGTTTAATCGCATCCGCAAGGAAGTATACTGTGTCATAACCTAGAGCTGTAAAGGCATCCGGAGATTTACCGTCGTATTTTGCTTTGAACGCTGCAACAAAGTCTTGAACCTTCTTATCACTATCACCTGATGAATAGTGGTTTGTAATAAATGTATTATTCAGTGTATTTGCTCCAGCGATTTCTACTAGTTTAGGAGAGTCCCAACCGTCACCACCCATGATTGGCACATTTAAACCAAGCTCACGAGCTTGTTTGATAATTAAACCTACTTCTTCATAAAAGCCAGGAACGAATATATATTCTGGTTTTGCTGATTTTATATTTGTTAAGGTTGCACGGAAATCTGTATCCTTCGCCACATAGGCTTCTTCTTTAACAATTTTTCCGCCATTTGCCTCAAAATTCTTTTTAAAAGAATCAGCAAGACCTTTAGAGTAATCGCTTGAGCTATCAATCAGAACAGCCGCGCTCTTAACCTTTAAATCATTGGAAGCGAAATTTGCTGCAACTGTACCTTGGAATGGGTCAATGAAGCATGTACGGAACACAAAATCATTTACCTTTCCATCTTTATTTGTGATCGTTGCGTTTGTTGCCGTTGGTGTAATTAATGGAATTTTGTTATCTTGAGCAATCTGCACTTGTGCTAATGTGTTTGTACTTGTTGCCGCACCGATCATCGCAACAACTTTATCCTGAGTGGCAAGTTTTAGAGCACCATTTGTAGCCTCTGCTGCATCTGACTTATTGTCAACTGTCACTAATTCTAGTTTTTTGCCATTAATACCTTTTTTGTTGATTTCTTCGATTGCTAACTCAATACCTTCTTTGGCAGATTGACCATAAGAAGCTACTCCACCCGATAGTTCAAGGTTCGCACCAATCTTAATTGTGCCTCCTTTTTCCCCATCGCTACTAGCACTTGAATTACATCCTGCCAACACACCTGCTGCAACCATAAACGACATAAAGATACCAGCCAATTTCTTTTTCCTCATGATTTACCCCCTGTTTTTTGAAAAAATTTTCCCAAACGCCTTTGTCTAACTGTTTTAAAAAAAGATAATATTCTGAAAACATTGTACAAAATATTCGGGGGTTCGTCTAGTGGTATTATACATTATTTTAAGATAATTTGCAATAAAGCAAATATATGAATTATATCCACTAAATAGCCTTTATTACACTAAAGTCGAAAAGGATTTATGTGAAACGGGAAAATGAATTCTCTTTTTTAAATATTTTGGTTAAATATGATTCAATGTTCTATATATAAAAAAAAGAGACTCCTCTATAAAGAATCTCTTTGGACTATTTATTATACTAGTTCTGTATTTTTCGTTTCTTTTCCCAATACGAAAACGGACATTGCTCCAATTAAGACAGAAATACAGAAGATCATAAAGATGGTTGAAATCGATACTTGCTGTGCGACAAGATTACCGACTAATAAGGGGCCTAACACGCCGCCAACTCTTCCAATCGCTGCTGCCATACCAGAGCCTGTACCACGCATGATGGTTGGATATTGTTCAGGGGTATAAGCGTAAAGACCTCCCCAAGCACCTAGGTTAAAAAATGATAATAGAATTCCTGAAGTCATCAACAGGGCAGTCGATTCTGCTGCACCAAAGAAATAGGCACTCACTGCTGCACCAATTAAATAGACAACTAAAACGAACTTACGGCCGAATTTTTCAATAAACCAGGCGGCTGTAAAATAACCAGGGAGCTGTGCTAACGTCATAATTAGCACATATTCAAAGCTTTTAATTAAGCTGAATCCTTTCATAATCATTACACTTGGAAGCCATAAAAACATTCCATAATAGGAGAAAACTACACAAAACCATAAAATCCAAAGCATCGTTGTTTGGCGCCTGTAATCCTTTGAAAATAAATTCCTCATGCTTTGGAAGACTGAAATTTTTTCCTTGTCCTTAACGGCCGTAAAACGGGGTGAATCCGGCAGCCCCATGCGTAGGTATAATGCATATAAAGCAGGAATGGCACTAATAAGTAATGCCACTTGCCAGCCAAACTTTGGAATAATGAAATAAGAGATAACTGCAGCAACTAGCCAGCCTCCTGCCCAAAAGCTCTCAAGCAGAACCACAATCCTGCCGCGTTTTTCGGCGGGGACACTTTCTGATACGAGTGTGGAGGCAACAGGAAGCTCTCCTCCTAAACCAGCGCCGATGAAGAACCTTAACACTAAAAAGGCGGTTAATGTGGTGGTCATTGCGGAAAGCCCGCTCCCAACGGAAAATAATAATAACGTGATGATAAATACATTTTTGCGGCCAACTTTATCTGCCATTAATCCAAAAATAAGTGCACCAACGGCCATCCCAATGGAATTGACACTTCCAATCCAACCCATCTGCCCAGGAGTCAGCTCCCATTCTACTTTTAAGGCCGCAATGATAAAAGAGAGCATGCCGACATCCATGGCATCAAACATCCAGCCCATCCCGGCAATGCCAAGCAATCTCCGGCTTGAAATTTCCTTTTTGTCTTTCATATGGATCCCCCTAAGTTGTAGCTGTTTTTTTACATTATTCCCTAATTTTCTTTACTTTAGGTACGAAAATAATCGATTAACCATAAGTATTCTAGCAGGTGTCTTTACAGTTGTCATTAATAATTTACTTTATTTTGGTAGAGGGGGGTCCGTCCTTTGCTAGAAGATTACATTGGGGTCGATAGATAATGTTATTGTAAGTTTACATTTACCCTAAAGCATCAAAAGGCGCTCTCTCGGTAAATGAAAGAAAGCCCATCAACCATATGTATTGACTAAAAGGAGAGACTGGGTCTCCCCAGTCTCTCCTCCTATACCTATCCATCCAAACCCGTTTCCACATTTTTGAACTGATTAAAAAACATATTGTAATATTTTCCTTGCTGACTCATTAACGTATCGTGGTTTCCACTCTCGATAATTTCCCCATGGTCAATGACCATGATGGTGTCGGCATCGCGGATCGTATTGAGGCGGTGGGCTATGATAAAGCTGGTCCGGTTCTCCATCAATGTTAACAAGGCTTCTTGAATATGGAGCTCTGTCCTGGTGTCAATGCTGCTCGTCGCTTCATCTAGGATCAGCAGGGCGGGCTTAGCTAAAATGACTCTCGCAATCGCCAGCAGCTGCCGCTGTCCTTGGCTTAGATTGCCGCCATTTTCAGACAAGACCGTTTCATATTGGTTTGGCAGCCGTTTGATAAAAGTATCGGCATTGGCCATCTTCGCCGCGCGTTCCACCTCATCGTCCGTTGCCTTCGTATTTCCATACTTAATATTTTCCTTGATCGTCCCTGAGAATAAATACGTATCCTGGAGGACAAATCCAAAGCATCTTCTTAAACTGTCCCTTGTGTATTCCCGAATATCATGGCCATCGAGGAGAATTCTTCCGTCTGTCACGTCATAAAATCTTGTCAGGAGATTTACGATCGTCGTTTTTCCGGCGCCGGTTGGTCCGACGAACGCGGTACTACTGCCGATATCCGCTTCAAAGCTGACATTTTTTAGAATCGCCACATCTGGTCGGTAACCAAAACTTACATTCTCAAATATGACATATCCTCTTGGATTTTCTAAGGCGATTGCACCTGGGAGATCTTCTGGCTCCTCTTGTTCATCGATGATTTCAAAGACACGTTCGGCCCCAGCAACGCCAGACTGAAGAATGTTGAAAATATTCGCCAGGTCATTAAGCGGCCTGACAAATTGCCTGGAGTAGGTGATGAAGCTGGCAATTGCCCCAATCGTAATGATGCTTTTGACCGCAAGGATTCCTCCAACTACCGCGACCACTGCAAAGCCAAGGTTATTAATGACGTTCATGATCGGCATCAAAAATCCGGACCAAATTTGCGCCTTGAGGCCGACCTCACGCAGCCTCGTATTGACCACTTCAAATTCTTCGATGACCTTTTCCTCGTGATTAAAGGCTTTGACAATTTCAATTCCAGAGATTGTTTCCTCAATATGGCCATTTAATTTTCCCAGCTCCACTTGCTGGTTTTTAAACAGGACACTCGTCCGTTTGGCGATCGTTTTTGTGAGTAAAAAGACAAGCGGTACGGTTATTAAGCTTGCTAATGTCAAGATAGGGCTCAATAGTATCATCATCATTAATGACCCGGTAATGATGACCACACCGGACATTAATTGCGTCGTTGATTGCGAGATTGTATTACTAATATTATCGACATCGTTCGATAGCCTGCTCATTAACTCACCGTGTGAACGAGAATCAAAAAAGGATACCGGCAGCTTTTGTAATTTTTTAAAAAGGGCATCCCTTAAGCTTTTGACAATTCGCTGGGAAACACCGGCCATCAGCCATCCTTGTAAAAAGGTTAACAGGCTGTCAGTCAGATACGTAGCCACCAAGATCAAGATCATCATCTCTAGAAAGCCAAAATCTACTTTCCCACCATTTATTCGCATCGAATCAATCGCTTTTCCAATCAGGAAGGGTGCAAGCAGCATCAGGGCTGCGTCCATTACAATAAAAATAAAAATAACCGTGAGCATTTTTCGTTCTTTGCCGAAGTATTGCCAAAGTCTTTGCAATGTCCCTTTAAAGTTCTTTGGCTTGACAACAGGCCCACGGCGTTGGGCTCCGCCAAAACCGCCTGGTCTCATCGGCGGCGGAGCAGGGGGAGTATTCCCAGTCTGTACGTTTCCCTTTGACACTACGGATGCACCTCCTTGCCAACTTGAGATTGGTAGATTTCCTGATAAACACGGCAATCCTTCAATAGTTCCTGATGTGTACCAACCCCAACAACTTCGCCGCGGTCGAGGACGACAATTTTATCGGCATCGATAATCGAGGTGATTCGCTGGGCAATTAATAAACAGGTAAGCCCTTTAGCATATTTCTTCAAGGCCTCCTTGATCTTCGCCTCGGTTGCGACGTCAACGGCACTTGTACTATCATCTAATATCAAAATTTCTGGTTTCTTTACTAAGGCTCTAGCAATGGAAATCCGTTGCTTTTGTCCGCCGGAAAAATTGACGCCCCCTTGGCCAATCCTTGTTTGGTAGCCCTCCGGTGACCTCTCAATAAAATCATGTGCCCCGGCCATTGTCGCGGCCGTAACCACTTCTGCATCTGTTGCCTCTTCATTACCCCAGCGAATATTTTCCGCGACACTCCCCGTAAACAAAATGTTCTTCTGTGGCACGATCGCAATTTTCTCTCGTAATTTCTTCGGACTAACCAGTTTACTATCAACACCGTCTACTTTAATCGTACCGCCCACCGTATCGTAGAAACGGGGGATGAGTCCGACCAGCGTGCTTTTCCCTGATCCTGTTGAGCCGATGATTCCTACTGTCTCTCCAGGTAGGATGGTAAGATTAATATTTTTTAAGATTGGCTCGCCTGTTGCTTGTTCATAGGAAAAAGAAACATTTTCAAAGTCGATTCGGCCTTTTTCAATAGAATTTAACCTAAGTTCCTCATTCCAAGAAACGCTATCCACTTGAGAAAATACCTCATCGATTCTCCCTGCCGACGCCTTTGCTCTAACAAACATCGTAAAAACCATCGAGATCATCATCAATGAAAATAGGATTTGCGTCATATAGTTGATAAAGGCAATAATATGGCCGACCTGAATATCGCCCGTATTCACACCATTGCCGCCGATCCAAAGGACAACAACAATCCCTAGATTAACGGTAAGCATAATCGCTGGGCTGAAGGAGGACATCAGACGATTTGCTGAAATGGCTTGATTTTTATAATGGTCATTTACCTTCGTAAACTTGCCAACCTCGACATCAAAGCGATTAAACGCCTTCACAACTCGGACCCCGGATAGGTACTCCCGCATGACACCATTCACCCGGTCCAATCCATTTTGAACACGGGAAAAGAGGGGAAAGCCCAATCTCATATTAAAGATGATTAATAGCGCAACAATTGGAACCACAACCGCCAGGACCACGGAAAGCTGCAGGTTTAACCGTGTGGCCATAATTAAACCACCAATGGCTAACAACGGGGCTTTGACAAAAATCCGCATCAATCCATTTACAAACACCTGGACTTGTGTCACATCATTCGTCAGTCTGGTAACAAGGGAGGCGCGGTCAAATTTATCGATGTTTTTAAACGAAAGCGTTTGAATTTTTTTGAATAAGTCCGATCTTAACTCCGTCCCGAAGTTTTGTGAAACAATACTAGCGACTACACTTCTAGTGGAAGCAGCGATTGCTCCACAGGCCGTAATGAGCAGCATAAATCCGCCCATTTTCAAAACATAACCAATATCCTTGTTGGCCACACCTTCATCAATAATTTTCGCCATAATGGTTGGCTGCATCAAATCACTAATCGCCTCAATGGTAAGGAATAAAACCGCTATGCTAAAAGATTTCCAGTACTTCTTTATGTATTTTGATAAAAACTTCATTCACTCACCCAGCCTCTCGGAAATCCTCTCTAGGAATATTATAATTTTTTTACTTCGATTAACCAAATAATTTACCTGTAAATGTAAGGTATATTTCGAAGGCCTTTTTGGGATTAGCATTGAAAATTCCATAAAAAAAGGGCCCACTTTTGAAATGGACCTCGAGCATTTAAGACTATTTTTGAACAGGGCTAAACTCATGAACCCACACGCGCATTTGCGGCAGCCATGGCATTCCAGGATGAATACTTAGAATCGATTGTTTATAGGCTTCCACATTTTCGAAGCCCTCACGGCGTGCATCATCATCCGTTAATTCACCTAATGACTGCGAATAGACACGGTCTACCACAAAGTCACGGCCTTCCAATGTCATGATTTCACCAGGATCCGCATAGCGGCCATTCCGGCGCGTCGCTGTTTTTTCACCTGAAAGTACCTTCTTTACATCTCCTTCAAGTGTGACTAAGCGTTCCACGGAACAAGTTTTTGGCGGCAAGGTATTGTTTTCATTTTGTGTTGTCATTTGCTTCTCCTCCTATTTCTAATTCATTTACTTATATTATCACTATCGTTATCATTAAATCCATTTTCAAGGAGAATTAAACAACCTGTCCGCCTTTATCATGGTATTTAATAATTCCTTCAGCCGCACGGTAGGCTAAGGCGCCAACGGTATCCGTCGGATTATAGCCAGAGTTATGCGGAAATGCAGATGCTCCCACCACAAACAAATTATCGACGTCCCACATTTGCAAATAATTATTGACGGCCGAGGTCGTCGGATCTTTCCCCATAATCACACCGCCTGTATTGTGGGTCGATTGATAGGTGGTGATATCATATGGACCTAAATCCTTCATCGCATCGATGTGGTCTGCTCCCATTTCTTTAAGGATTCCTTCACATTTGGAGGCAAGGAACTTGGCCAGCTGCTGATCTTGATTTTCAAAATCAAAGGTAATCCGGATTAAAGGGTCCCCGTAAGCATCTTTATAGCTTGGATCAAGGTCTAGATAGTGATGTTGAAAAGGCATCGAGGAACCTTGGGCGCCAACGGATAAATAGCGGTTGGCATATTTAACTGACTTTTCCTTGAACTCTTTTCCCCATGTAGGCTTGCCTCCAGGGACCGGGTTATTTTGAATCGGCCTTAATCCCGTTTGACTGAGAGAAACCATCCCGCCATGAATAAAGCCAACCTTGGAGTGGTCAAAATTATCACCATTATAATCATCCAATACCATTCCGAGCGAACCGGCGCCTGCAAACGTATTAAATTCTTTATCATCAAAAAAACCTATGGCATTCCCTTTGATCACTTGATAAGCATAATTTTTCCCAATCACGCCTTTTCCTGTACCTGGATCGTAAGGTTTGCCCACATTCGACATTAATAAAAGGCGAATATTATTGAATACATAGCTTGTTAAGACAACAATATCAGCAGGCTGTTCAATTTCTTCGCCTGTTGTCACATCTGTGTACATAACCCCGGTGACCTTATTCCCCGTTTTTAATATCCTCCTCACATTTGAATGGGTTCTAATTTCAAAATTCCCCGTTTTGTTTGCGATAGGAATAACGGTTACGACCGGATCGGCCTTTGCTCCATATTCACAGCCAAAGCGCTCACAGTATCCGCAATATTGACAGGCCGATCTTGCGATTCCATCTGGATTTGTATAGGATTCAGAAAGGTTAGCAGACGGCATCATATAGGGATGGAGCTTCAATTTTTTCGCAGCCTCCTCAAACATCTGCAATGGAGGCGACTTTTTCATCGGTGGAGTTGGATACTTACTTGATCGTTTGCCAGCAAGCGGATTTTCTTCCCCGGAAATACCTGTAAGTTTTTCAAATTTATCATAATAGGGCTCGATTTGATCATAGGTAATTCCCCAATCTTGAATTGTCATTCCTGCAGGAATTTTATTTTTGCCATACCTATCAACTGTCTTACTATAGATTTCAAAATCATACGGCAAAAAACGGAAGGTCTGTCCATTCCAATGGACACCTGAACCCCCTAATCCATCTCCAAGCAGAAATGAGCCATATTGTCGCATCGGTAGTGCACGGATTCTTTCATTACTGCGAAAAGTAATCGTTTCTTTTGATAGGTCTTGCATCATCCCATAGCGCAATGCATACCGAAGTTCATCATGGACCATAAAGTAATCTTCCGTTTTTCTTTCCTTACCTCTTTCCAAACCGACCACTTTCAGTCCTTTTTTGGTCAGTTCAGACGCAATGATTCCGCCTGCCCAACCCACGCCAATAATAACTACATCTACTTTCGGTAATTTCCTCACCATCGTTTCCACCTACTTTCTTAATGATTCATATGGGATTTTAGACTTTGCGGATTGATTTCCTTAAAATCCTTATCAATAATGTCTGTATAAGCCATTTGACTGCCAGGATATTTCTTCATTTTCCAGCCGTCCATATTTTTATTTCCACCGTATAATGGATCACTATAAGCGCCTTCTAGTGTGGCTCCCCTAAGCATTTGAAAAAATCCACTCGGAGAAATGGTCGTTAAGTTTACTTTATCTTCCTCAAAATCTTTCAGAACGGCATCCTGCTCTTCCTCTTTTAACTCAGTGAATTTTTTCTTATAAACGGACATACTATGATTTTGAAGTTCCCTCAGCCCGATATCAAAAATATCTCTGCGCCTTAACCGTCCCTGGTAGCCTTGAACCTTTTCACCTTTGAAAAAGGGTGCCTGCATATATTCCCTTGCATTAAAGCCCCAATCACCAGCCAACTGATGGTCAATAAAGAAAGCCACACCTAGAGCCTTTGCTCCCGGCCCATGGTCATCCTCCGGAAAAATCCTTTCTGTTGCTGCTTCGGTCAATTGGAATTGTTCAGGTGTAAAATACATCAACGCCTGATTAAAATTTTCAGCTTTTGTCTGTGTTACTTTTTCCTCTTTTTTACGATTTAAAGGGAGTAGACTGCCCAAGACACCACCAACAGCCAGCCCGCCCACGGTGAAACCGGTATTACGAATGAATTTCCTTCTAGATAACGATTCTGGATTTTCCTTGTTTTCTTCAGCCATCTTTTATACCTCCAGTATTTTCGACATTATTCTCTCTTAATAAATACTTTTCTCAATATGTTCCGAAATATTCCATTCATAATTAGATAATTCATGGGGAAACTACATTTAAAAAAAGGAGGCTATTTTATGTTTAAACGAAAGTGGAAAATCTGGGGGTTCCCGATTGCTGCCTTATTAGTGCTGTCGGGATGTTCAGCCCAAAACGGAGTGAAGGGAAATGAGGTCGGGGCTGCAGAAAATCTTGACTATCATGATCCGGCCGTTAATAAAAAAGGAAATGGGAATGTCCATGGACATCATAATAGTCCAAATGTCATTCCAAGTGTGGACAGAGCTAAGAAAGATACCACAAACAAAAATGGTCAAACAACAAGCGGGGTTGGAACGAATGTCTATAGCTTGATTGGCAGTTCCAGCCTCCATGACGGCGGGATTTCCTCCCATTTGGAATCACGCCTATCTGGAGAGGGGATTCCAGGAATAAAAGTATTTGTCTTAGATGACACCATTATTCTGGCAAGAGCACAACCGGAAGTGACCTCCACTCGCTATGATGAATTACAAAGCAAGGTGTTAAAAAACACCGCAGGAGAATCTGGAACCGGTAACCTCGATGGGGTTGACCCTTCGAAGTTGAATAACGATGACAATTTAGATCGAGCAAAAGATTTGATGGATAAAGCCTTTAATGGCCATGTTCAAATTTTAACAATTACAAACCCAAAAGCATTGCCGCTCATAGATGGAATAAAGGCAAATATTAAATTAGATACTCCTTCCTATAGCAAGCTTTCAAGTGATATCAATACCCTTGTAAAAATGACACGCGAAAAGTAGTCACAAAAGGAAAGGCCTGACAAAAGTCAGGCCTCTCCTTATGCATTTAAATCTTTCTTTTTATAAAAAGTGAAGGTTACTACTAATAATGCGGCAATGATAATCACGGATATGACGATGAAAATCGCCTCGAGGCCACCGGCAAACATCACATTTTTTGCATCAAAATATTTAAAGGGGGTGAAGTATTTCATGCCTTCAATATTCTCGTTCAAATCAATTGCAATCGATAACATATACGTAAGAAGAAGCACACCGGTTGCTATAGATGGCGCTGTCTTCGGTTTCTTTTTTACAGCCGCAAGCGCGCTTCCGATGACCATAAACAAAACCTGTAAAATAAACATGCCGACCATTGTAAGGGCGATATCCCCATTAACCGTTTCACCTGCGCTATTGTATTTCCCAACCAAAATAATCAATGAACCCCAGGTGACAAGATTGAAGATGACAATATTTGTGAAGGCGGCCAATAATTTTGCGCTAATAATGGTATTTCTGGAAACTGGTTTGACAAAGAGAAACTCCGCTGTTTTATCCCGTTCTTCTTTGGCAATAATTGAAGCTCCGAGCATCGCTGCATGGATCGTCGCCATTAATAATAAATAAATATACAGCAAGGAATAATAACCGCTAATCTTTGATAAATCAACGACACCGAAACCCATGACTGCCTTCATCGATTTGGGCAGATCGGCAATCAGATCATTGATCGATTGGCCCGATGAGGAATAGGCCTCATATTTAGCCATGCCTGATGCCACCATGAGGAAGACACCAATGCTCCAAAATATCAGCGATTTCCGATAAGATTTCAGTTCTTTTAAAAATATATTCATGACAAACCCCTCCATTTCGCAGCTATACAGCGTGGATATCCTTTTTTAAATAAACAAAATAACTCGCCGCGATGGCCAGAATGATAATAACGGCGCCAGCCACTAAAAAGGATGCTTCGAAGCTTTCATGTTTGATGATATAGGCGGTGTCAAAATACTTAAACGGAGAAATATAGCGTTTTTCCTCCTCACCCGTTGTGCTGCTAAAAAACCCCAGAAAATAGAACGCAAAGACGGTCGTAAGGGAGACGGTTAATACCGACTTAATCTTAGGGACAATCACCGACATCATCACCCCTAAGGCTAGGAAAATCAGCTGGATAAAAAGCATCGTCAGTGAAAGCATAATAAGTACCTTCAGGCTAAAGTCATCTGTCTTGACTTGAAATGCCAGGATTATCGTTACAGCTAGATAGATAATATTAGTAATGATGAGCGAGACAAAGGCTGCCATCAGTTTCGCTGTTAGAACAGTTGGCCGGGTAACAGGCTTCGTTAACAGGAAATCGGCTGTCTTTTCGCGGACTTCCTTACTGACAATGCTCGTGCCAAGATTCATCCCCTGAATTGCTCCACACAGTGTAATGAACGACAACGGAAAACAATAGAAACCTAGAATGGTAAAGAAATTCCCAAGGTTAAAGCCGATGGCATTCCGGATAGCCTCGGGATAGCCTTCCATGATTTTTTGGAAATCCTCTGCATCCTTAGCAAAGGCAGGATAGAATGACATAAATAGAGCGATGATCAACACTAACGATACCGACCAAATAATCGTCGACTTCCGATAAGCCTTCAATTCATGAAAAAAGATATTCATAGTCTTAGGCCTCCTTTTCGTAGTAATGCATAAAGATCTCCTCAAGGTCTGGCTCTTCAATCCACAGATTCACAAGTTCAATGTCAGCAATCTTTTTCAAGATAGCATTGATGTTTCCTCTAAATAAAAAGCTAGTCGTCGTGTCCTTAACTTCTAAATTATTGACGCCGCTGATGCTGAAGTAGCTTGGATCGAGCGGTGCTTTCGTTTCAATTTTGAACTTTTTATAGTTGTTTTCTTGTAAGGTACTAATCTTTTCAACCGTGACGATTTTACCTTCTTTAATGATCGCAACACGGTTACATAAGCGTTGAACCTCACTAAGTATGTGAGAGGAAAAAAGGATCGTCGCCCCTTTTTTGTTCTCTTCCTCTAAGAGTTCAAAGAATTTTTGCTGCATGAGCGGGTCAAGTCCGCTGGTTGGTTCGTCAAGGATAATCAGCTTCGGTTCATGAAGCAGCCCTTGAACAATCCCCACCTTCTTTTTATTTCCCAGGGAGAGATCATCAATTTTTTTATTAAGGTCGAGGTCCATAATTTCAGCCAATTCCTTGATTCGCTTACTGCAATCCTTTTTATAAAAACTAGCTGAATATTTTAATAGATCCTTAACCTTCATATTGTCATAGTAAAAAACTTCAGAAGGCAAATAACCGATTTCCTTTTTAATTTCAGGTGCAAATTGAACACAGTCTTTGCCAAAGATGGTCGCACTGCCGCTGGTAGGGTAGATAAGCGACAAGAGTGTTCGGATTGTGGTTGATTTACCGGCGCCATTTGGCCCAATGAAACCAAAAATCTCGCCTTCTTCGACATGAAAGCTAATGTCCGTGATCCCTCTCGACTTGCCATACGTCTTTGTCAAATTGTTAATTTCAATTACATTCATCGTGACAGCCTCCTATTTGTAGAAACATTTAATCAAAACCTCAAAATACTCCTCTGCTTCGGCTTGGATCGCTTGATAATTAATCTCGTGGGTTGGCGACAACTTGGCTTTTTGTATCGCCTCATCACTCATCTTTTCAAACGTCCAGTTGATGATTTTTATTATTTTTGTCAGATCGACATCATCTCTAAATTTGGAAAAATCAATCCCCTCATACGCTCTTTCCAAGTTGATATGTGTCAGTTCTGATTTTTTTCTATCAAATTCAATCTTAATTTCAGCAGATTCCTCCAAAAATACCTCTTGGATAAACTTAAAGATATCTGGATACGTCCCAAGCATATCCGCTTTGATCATGATGGCATGCCGCATACGCCTAAAAAAGTCAGTCTCTTTGAAATTAATTTTCTTGTAAAATTCATCGGTAACGAGTTCGTAGCAATAATCAAATAAAAATAAGAACAGCTGCTTTTTGTTCTGAAAATAATGAAACAGCAATCCCTTTGAAATACCCGCCTCTTTGACGATTTCATTGGTCGATGCTCGGTCATATCCTTTCTCAGCAAATTCCTTTATGGCGGCATTAATAATTCGGTCTTGTTTTTCTTTATCTAAGTTGAGAAATTTTGAAAACATTGTCGCGGCCCTCCTATTTCGGTTATTGACCACATCAGTCAATCACATTGTACTCCCGTTGACTCATTCGGTCAATATCAGTCAAGCCCTATTTTTTACAAAAATATGAAATAGTTATTTGAAGTATAGTATGCCCTTTGGGGACGTGCTACGATGCAAGATGACAGATAGATTTTAAGGAGGTGATTGTAGATTACTATTAACGACAGAGTTGTATCATTACGGAGGTGATCGAAGATTATTATTAAAGACAGAGATGTATCATTGATGGAGGTGATTGTAGATTATTATTAAAGACAGAGATGTATCATTGACGTTAGAAGGATTAATTGCAGCTCAGCAGCGGTTATCAGCTGGCCATTCGCTCCAGCCAGTACTGGCTGCTAAACGAGCATCCGTTGAGGCGGGTATTGGAGGAGAGGAAAGAGTAGCAGAAGTCTTCCGGAAGCACCCATTTTCAGTTGAACACCACATTTTCCACGATTTATCTCCCACATGGTCCGAAAATTTTCAAATGGATACGTTTGGGCTGACTCCTTGGGGTGGCGTGGTTTTAGAGGTAAAGAATATTGGCGGAAGCCTGGAGTTCAAGGACAATCCCCCTCAATTAATCCGAACACGGGAGGATGGACATAAGGATGGTTTTGAGAATCCTGTTGTCCAATTGGAAAGAAATCGTGGGCTAATTAGTGATTGGTTTCTGAATCGAAACATCCTGCTCCCAATCTACGGGGCAGTCGTTTTGGCTTACCCGAAACAAATGGTTACCGTTCCTCCTGCAAAGACTAAAATCTTGTTCCCCAGCTTAATCTCCTCATTTATGAAAAGCATCCCACAACAAGCAAATAAGTTGGACCAAGAAACCTTTCAATGGCTGTCCGCCGAACTTCTAAAAAGTCATCAACCGTTTATCCCAAAACCGATATGCGCAGCCTACGGTATTCCTTTCGGGGATTTTCGTTCTGGGGTGAGGTGCTTGCCATGCGGCAGGTTTGGCATGGTGAAGCTGCCCCGGACCTGGTGCTGCCCATATTGTGGAGCGAATGATCATCTTGCCCACCTTAGGACTTTACGAGAGTGGTTTTTGATTTTTAATAGAACCATCACGAATAAGGAATGCCGGGAGTTTTTGGGGGTAGGGGATATCCATACAGCCAAACGCATATTGCTAGGTATGAATTTGCGAAGCCAGGGGACTTATCGAGATCGTTGTTATTTTATGGATTTTAGCTGTAAAAACCTCAGCCAGAACCAGGAAACCATAATAATTCACAATTGAGGAGTAGTTTCGCCGGTAATTGACTCTTATCCACCAGTTAATAGCGCCTATCCGCCAGTATTGGATAGTTATCCGCCAGTTATTTCGGCTTTCGCCAGTAAAGTGGACTTATCCGCCAGTATTGGATAGTTATCCGCCAGTTATTTCGGCTTTCGCCAGTAAAGATGCCTTATCCGCCAGTTAATAGCGCCTATCCGCCAGTATTGGATAGTTATCCGCCAGTAAACCACACCATTCAAAAAGTTTCTAAAAACGTGTAACCGCTCTCTCATAATGATATGATAATCATGAATTCATCCAAAAAAGGGGAGTGTAGTGCAATTGAAAACCGAACTCATTGAAAGATTTACTTCCTATGTAAAAGTGGACACACAATCCAATGAAAACAACGAAACTTGTCCTTCAACAGAGGGGCAGTGGACATTAGCCCGCATGCTTGTCGAGGAATTGCAAACCATCGGGATGCATGAAGTTACCATCGACGAGAACGGCTACGTGATGGCGACCTTACCGTCAAACACAGAAAAAGTAGTGCCCACCATCGGCTTCCTGGCCCATGTCGACACTGCCACTGACTTTACTGGAAAAAACGTTAACCCGCAAATCGTCGAAAATTATGATGGCAACGAAATCGTCTTAAACGAGGCGCTAAAAGTTGTGATGTCTCCGAAGGATTTTCCAAGCCTACCCGACTATAAAGGACACACCCTAATTACGACCGACGGAACCACACTGCTTGGAGCGGACAACAAAGCCGGAATCACTGAAATCATGACAGCAATGGCTTACCTGATTAACCATCCGGAAATTAAGCACGGTAAGGTCCGCGTTGCGTTCACCCCAGATGAGGAAATTGGCAGAGGTCCCCATAAGTTTGACGTTGCGGCCTTCGATGCGAAGCATGCTTATACCGTCGATGGCGGTCCGCTAGGTGAGTTAGAATACGAGAGCTTCAATGCGGCAGCGGCGAAAATCACGATCAAAGGAAACAATATTCATCCTGGTTCCGCAAAAGACAAAATGGTCAACTCGTTGAAAATTGCGATGGAATTACATAGCCAACTCCCAGCACAGGAAGCACCAGAACATACTGAAGGATACGAAGGCTTCTTCCATCTGCTATCATTCAATGGAGATGTCGAGCTCACAAAGCTCCACTATATTATCAGAGATCATGACATGGAAACCTTCAAGTCGAGAAAAGCGTTGATCGAAAACATCGTCAATGGACTCAAGGCCAAATACGGTACAGACACCATCAACCTCGAACTGAACGATCAATATTACAACATGGGTGAAAAAATCAAGCCGGTCATGGAAATTGTCGACATTGCCCATGAAGCGATGGTGAACCTAGACATTAAGCCAATTGTCAAACCAATCCGCGGCGGCACCGATGGCTCCCAGCTTTCTTACATGGGACTGCCAACACCAAATATCTTTACAGGCGGCGAAAATTTCCACGGCAAATTTGAGTTTATCTCCGTGGATAATATGATCAAAGCTACCAACACCGTCATTGAAATCATCAAATTAACAGAATAAAAAGCTTAAATTTTAACAAAAAAAGCTAACCTTTACTAAAAACAAGGTTAGCTTTTTCATAAAATAAGAGCTGCAGCGCACTGTTGAAGACTAGAAACGGTTTCTTCACGCTGGGTATTCAACTGCGCAACAGACCATTTCCCGCCGTTCTCCACTAGGTCCTTCTGAATCAGCAGGATCATCCACATCGAATACACGGTCGCAAATAAATAATACTCTTTGAAAAAATAATCCCGATCAATCTCAAACTTAACTAGACTAAGATAGGACTCCAAGATGCGATCCCGAAGTGGACTGGTTATTTTTTTCGGGAAGAGGGGATGGGACATATCAATGAGATGGTACAAATCCCAGTACGGTGAGTTAAGATGGGTATGCTCCCAGTCCAATATCTTCAACTCATCGCCGACGATCGCAAAATTCCCCGTATGTAAATCGCCGTGGGTTAACACCTTTTTCTCTAAAAAATCCAGGTGATTAATTTGTGAGAAAATGGCATCGATGAGCTCTTCCTCGATTTTTAACGATGGCAATAAGCGGTAAAACTCATCCTTCTTATCACAAACATCTGATACTATTTCCTCTATTTTTGGCTTCAAACCTGTTAAAGGGACATTTCCCAATTCCTCAATGGGGAGCGAATGCCACCACGCCACCCATTTGATCACACCCATTACACTTTCTTCTTTAAATTCGTGGGAGAGTGGGCCAAGATCCTCAAGAATCATCCAGTTTAAATCAGTCCGTTCACTTATGGAATAGGAGATAATTTTTGGATAAATCGCTGGAAATATGGGGAGAATATGTTCATGGACCCAGACCTCTTTGCCTAATTGGCCATCGTTTGTCAGTGGTTTAAAAATATAGCTAGTTGATGGAGTTAGGTAGAATCTTTCTACAAATCTCCCATTCATCCCCTTATAGAGGATTTCCTTTTTAAGGATGATCTCCTCATTTAAATTTCCATCAGCCCGGACAATATTGTTAAGCAATTCCATGGGCTCACCACCGCATCTATTAATAGTTTCATAGATTTATTTATTTTCAACTATGACTATAATGTTTATTCTTATTCACAACAAATGAAATGCATTACAGAATATTTCCTACCTGTTTGGTCAAAATAACATTGGTTCGATTTTTCAAGGAGGTTAAGCAGAATGGATAACAAAAGTACACACGAATTTGTAGAACAGCTTCATGAAAAACAGGAAAAAGATAAGAGAAATAAAGAACGTCAAGCAACAGGCCAAAAAAGTCAAAGGATGCCTAATAAACAGCATTAATTACAAAAAAGGGCCAAACCTCTCAACCGCGCATAGGCGGTGTGTGAGGTCTGGCCCTTTTAATTTATTTATTCATGTTTGCAAGAAATCCGCCAAGTAAGTCGTCAATATCCGGCTCGACTTCGTTTTCCTCTTCTTCAATTAACGGCTGCTTTTCTTTTGCAATTTCCCAATCAAACTCACTGAGGTCATCTTCCATATCACTTAAGTCGATAGGGGAGGGCGGGACCTCCTTACCTACAGCGACCTGCAGATAACTTTCATCTCTTTGAAGTTCCTCGGGAAATACTTCTTCCTGAAGGTACAAAGCTTCGTCGATATCGATTGAATGACTATTTAATGAAGCAAGCAGCGAAGTCGAGCGAACCGGGTCAGAAATCAGCTGAAAGAGAATACTTCCAAGTAATGCTTCAGAATGTTCATGCTTTAACCAATTTCGCTGGGCTTTCGTTAACTTCTGGGGGAGGGGGATCGTAATTGTCTCCTTTTCCCTCGAAACAGAACTACTCACACCTTGCATCACAAACTCTGCAATTTTACTGGAAAAATTCCTTCTTTCTGTATCCTTCAACTTTTGTAAATGTTTTAAAATATGGTCAGGTGTATCAGAGGGGACACGAAAGGATATCGCTTGACCCCGCTGAACCTCATTTGAGGCTGCTTTTTTCATATAATCACCTTACTTAGCTTTTTACAGGTTCAACTCTAACTGGCTTTTGTTTCTCTGCTTTACGAACAAAGTCGTTGATGAGTTTATAATATGCATTGGCCATCATCCAAATACTCTCTTTTTCATCTTCAAAGAAATCAATATTATAACCGTCTAAATTGTTATTTAACGTTTTAAGATATTCCTTTAAGACATTGGCTCCGCCACCGACAAAGTAACAAATTTCCGTTTGCGAATTTCTCTGCCAAACATTACGTAATAAACGATATTGTTTTTTAGCTAAATCAAGCAGGATTCGGTCGGTAATATCATGAACGCTTGTCCGGCTACCTTTAACCATAATATGATTACGATCGCTTTTCTTAGTGATAATCTCAACCACATCACGGCGGCTATCGAGTTCAACCCCATGCTTTGTTCTAATCTCTTCGCGAATGGCTTCTAATGATTCTGAAACCCCTAGATTAAATCCTTGTGCTTTATCATCATCAACATTACGATTTTTGATGACTGCAATATCCGTTGATAATCCGCCGATATCTTGAATTAAGATGCGCTTATCAATAAGTTCCTTATTGATTATTTTCCCGCTGTTGTCCAAAACAAGGTTAATAAATGCAGCGAATCCTTCAGGATATACTTTTACTTCTTCAAATTTAATATTTACTTTCAATCCTTGGTACTTTGGTGTGACAAGGAATTCAACTTGATGAACGGAACCAACTAATTTAGAACGATAGCCAGCATCCTTGCCTTCTTTTACTTCACGAAGGGGAAGACCTGTTCCCAATGTATAGTTAGCATCAATCACATTTTTTGTACGCGGAAAACCATGTGAATTATTTTCCTTTACTGCGTCTAAAGCTAATGTTGCAAAAAGCATAATTAACGTTTGATCTTCCTCTGACTTGCTGCTGCCAGGGTCTAGTTCAGTGGCGTTAATACTTTTAGTAGCTAAATTACCAATACGATAAATTCCGTTGTTCTCTTTTAAAGCAGGGGAGTGGACTTTGATGTGAATTCCATCCAATGGATTTTTATTATCAAGTTCTTCAATCCCAATAACAGGTCGATCTTCTGTATCCCTAGCAATTATGTTAGGAATATTCAATTCATAGTCTAGTTCTCCGAAAATGGCCTTAATGGAGTCATTCCCAACATCAATAGCTGCAACTCTGGATTTAGTCATAAACATCATTCCTCTTCATTTATAGATTTATTTTTTAAAAGCAGTTATGTAATTCTAGTTACACCTTTAAGGGTATAGAAGATTGATAGATTCTTCAATGATTTATAAGTAAAAAAAATATAACTGTAAAAATGTAAACAACATGTAAACTTCAGAAGGATGTAAACATTATTGTATACAACGATAACAAACTTGTAAACATCGTGCAACTCCAAAGTGTACACAGTTTTGTATACATGCAAACACTTTCGTAAACACAAAGTATACAAATTGTAAACAAGTATACATAAACCGTAAACATGTATGCGGAAATGTATACAAACACACCAGTAACGTAAACATGTATTCAAAATTGTATACTTGCCAATGCCCTGCTGTCCGATCCACCCTCTATTGATCAATACTTTTATCAGCAAAAAAGCACCCCCTTTAATGTGTGCTTTAACCATTAATTTATCATGAGGGAGGAAGAAGGACACAGGTCCCCTACTCATCACTCATCGAGCTGGCAACCATATATTTTCCTACATATAAGCACTACCATTTCTCCTTGTAATTTTACCAGCCCGTCACTACTTCATTTTTCCTATTAAGTTTGTATTCCTCTAACAAATAGGAACTATTTGAATCAACAGCCTCATCTTTGTCGAGATAATCCCACTGATTGTTGCTGACAAGAGCTTGAGGATTATTATTCATGTTATATCATCGAGAACTCATCATCTGCCTTCAGAGCTTATTTAGCCAGTCTTCATGAAACGAGAAGTATCCAGGCAACAACATTCCACACCGTCCTCAAGCCAGCCTGTTTTCAGGTATCGCTGTTATCAAGTTTTTGTAAACAACGATTACAAACTTGTACACACAGCGCCATTACGCGATGTGTACGAATTTGTATACATGTTTACGCCTTTGTAAACACAAAGTATACAAAATGTAAACATGTATGCAGAAATGTATACTTGCCGATGATCCCTCAATGTCCGATCTCACATAGATTTAAGTGCACCTCCCCTCTTCTAAAATCGTTAACTAATAAACTATTAAACCAGACTACTTGTAAAAATTTAATCTATAAGTTTGTTATTAATTAGCGAAGAATAGTAGATTATCACTAATTTTGTCGTAATGTAATTTTAATATTCACAACATTCAGTCACTATTGTATGATTAAAAATGCACTATAGACAAATTAATTAGGGGGAATACGTTTGGTAAAGAAAAATCGAGCACTGAAGGTTTTTTCTAGTATTACCGCAAGTACGATCATTGCTTCCAGCTTGTTTGTTGGAACGCTGGGAGGCTCTACCTTAGCTCCACAGTCCGCAGCAGCAGCTACGAAAGTACCCTCATCATTTGACGCAGGGATTGCAAATGACGAAAAATTAATTGAAATGTTGAAGCGCGAAGGAAAACTAGCAAAGAATGCAAGTCCGGCAGAATCTGAAAAGGCGTTAAAAAGCTATTTAAAAGGAAAAAGGAAACATACAGAGACAAAGGATCAGTTACCTAAAGGAATTGGTAATTTCAAAGATATAGAACCATCAATATCCAATGGACTTAAGAGTGGAAAGGGCAACAAATTAGGACAAGCAAAGAAGAATACTGTCGATTCTGTTCAAAAAGAGCCGTATACCGATGATGTTCGTAAGGACAAAGTCCTAGTAATTAAAATTGATTTCCCTGACTTTGCTCATAACTCAATTAAAAAAGAAGAAACAGACATGTTTTATGAAAATTATTCTCATGAACACTTCCAAAATATGATTTTCGGTAAAAATGGATATATAGGACCTGATGGAAAAAATTACATTTCAATGAAACAATATTATGAACAGCAATCTGGAGGCAGCTATACCGTTGAAGGTGCTGTTGCAGGCTGGTATACTGCAGATCATCCTGCTGCTTTTTACGGCGGTAACGTACCTACCCCTGATGGTAGTGATGCAAAGCCTAAAAGTCTTATATATGAAGCACTTCTAAAAGCTGCTGCAGACCCCAATATTAATTTAGGAGATTACGATAAGTGGGATCGTGATGATTTAGATGGAGATGGTATCCACGCAGAGGCAGATGGAGTCATTGACCACTTAATGGTTATCCACTCAGGTGTTGGGGAAGAAGCCGGAGGTGGAAGTTTAGGTACTGATGCGATTTGGTCGCACCGTTGGGACTTTGGAGGATATATTTTAGTTCCAGGTGAAGTATCTGATAGTAATAATTTTGGTGGTAATCGCTTAACTGCCTTAGATTACACCATCGAACCTGAAGACGGCGCGGCTGGTGTCTTCTCCCACGAATTTGGTCATGACTTAGGTCTTCCGGATGAGTATGATACTCAATACACTGGGGCAGGTGAGCCAGTTGAGTACTGGTCACTAATGTCAAGCGGGAGCTGGGCAGGTGCTATACCTGGTACAGAACCACCGGGAATTAGCCCATACTCAAGACAGATGCTCCAAAACTTACATGGAGGGAATTGGTTATTAGGAGATACTCTTAAGTCGAGTGACATCACAAAAGCAGGTAATACTGTACTTCTTGATGAAGCAGTTACAAAGGGCACGAATAATGATGCGGTAAGAATTGACCTTCCTGATAAAGTAAATATACTTAATACTCCAAAAGACGGATCATTCGAATACTTTGGCGGTAAGGGTGATGAGACTGACCACCATATGTCGGCAACAGTTGATTTAACAAGTGCTACTAGTGCATCTCTCGATTTCGATGCTTGGTATAACATTGAAAAAAATTGGGATTACGCCATGGTACAAGTATCAACAGATGATGGGGCCACTTGGGAGTCTTTAGAAAGTTCAAAAACTAGTACTACCCTTGATACTAATGGAGATCCTTACATTAGAGCAAATCTTCCTGGTTATACAGGTTCAAGTAATGGCTGGATTCATGAAACCATTAATTTAAGTGCCTACAAAGGGCAAAAAATTCAACTTCAATTCCGTTCCATGACTGATGCGGCTGTAAATTTAGATGGCTTCTTTACGGATAATGTTAAAGTTACCGCTGACGGAAATGAAGTATTCTTTGATGGTGCTGAAGGAGCTTCAAAATTTACATTGGACGGCTTTGAAAAGCATGATGGTAAGTATACAACTAAACACTATTACCTACTAGAATGGAGATCCCATAACGGTGTTGATCAAGGCCTAGCTCATATCCGTCGTGGAGCAAGCTTAATGTCCTATGATCCTGGACTAGTTGTCTGGTATGTAGATGAGTCCTATGGGGACGACAACTGGACTGGAATGCACCCTGGAAATGGCTTCCTAGGAGTCGTCGATGCAGACCAGCATACCACCTATTGGAGTGATAAAGCCGTTGCGGCTACTCGCTACCAAGTCCATGATGCGGCATTTGGACTAACCAAAACAGATAAAATGTTCTTAGACTACTCTAATATCCCAGGATTTGGTGTCACAATGAAAGATAACTTCTCTCAACGTAACCCATTATTTGATGACAGCGCAAACTACAGTAACCCTGGACTCGTTGATGCTGGCCGTAACGTGCCAAATTACGGATTAAAATTCCGTGTGGTTGGAGAAAGTCCTGATGGCACAGTAGGTAAAGTCTTAATCTTCAAATAAACTAATAAAAAACCTACCTTCAGAAGCTTCTGAGGGTAGGTTTTTGCTTATTTATATCCCTTCAAATACTCATGGCTAAACAGCAAAAAAGCGCCTGCTAGAGGCACTTTAAGCTATCTATTAATCTATGAGGCATTTTATCCTGCCAACCTATTTATCCTTCACTCATCGCGCTAGCAACCATGTCAGCACCTACATACAGGTAATACCATTTCTCCTTATAATTCAACCAACCAGTCACTACCGACTCTTGACTGTTAAGTTTGTATTTTTCCTCTAATAAATTGGACCGATCTGCCGTTACTTCTTCATTTTTGTCGAGATAATCCCACTGACTGTTGTTGGCAAGAGCCTGAGTATTTTTCAAGACACCACTACCATTGAGATAGAACCAGCGGCCTTCCGAATTGACCCAGCCCGTTTTCATCAATCCTGAATTATCGAGATAGTACCATTCTCCAGCATCTGCTAGCCAGCCAGTTTTCATGGCTCCGCTGCTATCAAGATAGTACCGATTCTCAGCGATAGATAACCAACCTGTTTTCATTACACCTTTGTTATCAAGATAATATTCCTTCCCACCGTCTGCGACCCAGCCCGTTCTCATCGCACCTGTTTGATCGAGAAAATACCTATTTCCATTATCGTCCAGCCAGCCCGTTTTCATTTCACCTTTGTTATCGAGATAATATTTCTTATCACCCTGGGTTATCCAACCGGTTTTCATCACACCAGCTTCATCAAAGAAATACCTTTTTCCGTCTATCGACTGCCAGCCCGTTTTTACTTGGCCATCCACATAATAATACTTGTTGCCGCTAAGTTCCACCCAGCCACTGCCATAACCGTTGGCCTTTGCAATCGAATCAAAGCTGCTGTTTGAATGGGTGATGACTACCAATGTGTACTTGTTGACATGGCTATAAAGCCAACGTACTTCCGAATTGTGCATCCGTACACAACCTGAACTTGCATAAGTACCAATCGAATTTTCATTTGCATTCCCATGAATAGCATAGGTGGTACCATAGGTGCCCCGAGCTTCTAATCCCAGCCACCGATTACCTAGCGGGTTGCGAGGATCCCCACCCGGAATTTTCAATTTATAATAGGGGCGATTAACGATCTTAGTTACAACTCTAAAAGTCCCTTCTGGTGTAAGAGACCTCGATCTTCCAGTAGCAACGCTGAATGTTCTAACTAATTTACCACTATCATAGAATGCAAGGGTATTTGTCTTTTTGTTAATAATAATTAATTGTGACCCACTGCTTGCATCTGCTTGGCTTGTAAATAAGAATACACTGAACAGCAAAACAAAAATAATAGATAGTTTTTTCATCGTAATCTCCCCAATTATGTAGTTATTACTAAACGTAACATATGTAATCAAAATATTTTGTCAAAAATTGGAGAGAAAATGGTGATAATTTCCTGCCTGTTTAGAAATTTTGATTGTAAATCTTTACTTTTTCGACATATTACTTCTCATTCCATCTCTTAATAAATCGTATAAAAAAGGAGAAGAGAGATACTCTCTCTTCTCTAGCTATGAAGATTATGTAAGTATTGTCACTGCAAAGAAAAAACTTTACCCTACTTCTCTTTCATTGACATAATCTTACAAACTCAAGTTGTAACTCATCCTTATCTGCTTGGCAATTTCACCACAGATGAAAACTGAACATTTGTCGTATGCGCAGTTTGGTGCTGAATGGTTTTGCCGTTACGAAGGGTTACATCAACACTGTTTGCGACCGAATGGCTTCCTGATGCCTGGATCACTTGGCTTGGCTCTGTAGTAGCAGCTGTTTGATCCACAGCACCACTTGCACTATTATCACCCAGGTCTACAGAAGTGGTACCTGTTTGAGTTGCTGTTGCAGGTCCTGAAGTATTGGCAGCTTGCACTTGTGTTCCATTGGCGCTTCCTGCATTTACTCCACTTGAACTGTGACTAGTGGTAGACTGGATTCCGAAATACTTACTCCAAGATGGAGTAACACTTTGAGTTTGAGAAACCTCTGCAGCGCTAGCGGCACTGCCTATACCTGCAGTTAATAATCCAACTGCCAATAAAGAACCTACGCTTTTTTTCAACATAACCAAACCCTCCAAAGTTTTCTATAATAATCAAGAAATAATGACTGCATCATTTTTTAACAGAAAGCTCCATCCAGCAAATTACCAGATGGAGCTGAATTCATTTTAAAGCTATAAATTAATGTGCACTTTGCCCTTGAATGACAACTGAGCTAGAACCTTGAGTTTGGCTGATGTTAGCACCAACCGCAGTTGCTGTTTGGTTTTTAGTGCTGCTAGCAGCCTGTCTTTGTTTTGCACTACCAGAAGCAGCTTGTGCTTGTTGAGTAGTAGTTTCTGCTGCTTGAGTTTGATTATTATTTACCCCTGCAGTAGTAGCAGATTGGCTAGTAGCCTCAGCAGCTGCTTGGTCTTGTTCAACATTGCCTTCTCCAGCTTGAGTTTGAGTAGTTTCAGCTACTGCTACTTGAGCTTGGTCGTTAGCTACGCCTGTAGCATCAGCTTCCTGAGATGTAGAAGTAACGGCAGCTTGCTCTTGGTCCGCACCGCAGTCTGCTGCTTGAACTTGAGTTGTTTCAGTTGCTGCTACTTGAGCTTGGTCGTTAGCTACGCCTGTTGAAACAGCGACTTGGACTGTTTCATTACCAGAAGCTTGCTCTTGATCAGTACCTAATGCACCAGCTTGTTCTTGAGCTGTTCCATTAGCTGATTCTTGAACTTGATCATTGGCTACACCAGTTGTATCAGCCACTTGGGAAGTAGCGTTTTCAGAACCTTGACCCTGGCTTGCACCGAAAGCTCCTTCTTGAGCTTGGGAAGTAGCATCCACTGATCCTTGAGCTTGGTTGTTATATTTTCCTTCAGCCCATGCATCTTGTTCTGTACTGTTAGCAGAACCTTGACCTTGAACTACGCCTACTCCAACGGCAGCTTGGTCTTGTTCAGTAACACCTACAGCAGCTTGAACTTGATCATTCTTTTTGCCATCGGCAACAGCATTTTGCACTGAATCATTTGCAGATCCTTGAGCTTGAAGAATGCCTGCACCAAGAGCTAATTGGTCTTGTTCAGTTACTGTTGCATTTACTTGGGCTTGATCATTTTTATACCCATAAGCGTCTTGATATTGTGATGAATTGTTAGCAGAACCTTGTAATTGACCAATCAATAGGCCTCCTGCTGCTTGACCTTGAGAGCCAACATTAACGTTCGCTTGAGCTTGATCATTTTTGGCCCCAGTTGCCACTTGTGTTTGGTCTCCAACATTTGCAGAACCTTGAAGTTGACCGATAAGAGCACCTAATGCACCTTGAGCTTGTGCCCCTTTATTGACAGAAGCTTGACCTTGGCTGTTGCCAAAACCACCCGCTGATTGATCTTGAACATTAGAATTTCCAGAGCCTTGACCCTGACCAATTAAAACACCCAATGCACCTTGAAGTTGAGCATTTTTATTCTTGCTAGATTGGTCTTGGTTATTAAAGGCACCGCTTGTATTTTGATATTGACCAGTCTCGCTGCCAGATCCTTGAGCTTGCAAAATTAGCGCGCCCAATGCACCTTGGCCTTGAAGTGAACTATCTTTAGAACTTTGTTTTTGTTTTGATTTAAAATCATAGGTTGCATTCTGATCTTGATAGGATAGTTTTGATGCCCCTTGATTTTGGCTAATAAGGGCACCAGCTGCTCCTTGAAGTTGAACAGATGTTTTTGACGCCTTTTGTTTTTCCTTTGTTTTAAAGGAATGTGTAGCCGTTTGGAATTGGCCTGTTGCATCACCAGCGCCTTGATTTTGCGATATAAATGTTCCTAACGCAACACTAGCTCCATATTGGTTAGAATTGGCGACATGTTTTTGGTTTACACCAGAAGATGCAAAAGCAGAGGTAGAACCGAGTAAAGTTCCTGCAATTACACCTACGCTAACTACTTTCTTCATGTTCAGTACGTTTTTAATTTTCAAATAATTTTTCACCTTTCATTCCTCCACTTTATAAATATTTGGAAATTTGTTTCCCACAATTAGTATACGACCTTCGTATGATGTAAGAAAAACCCCATATCCGGCCGTTTTTTCCTTATAAAGAACAATTTTCGTTCGTTATTAAGGTATATCTCTCTTTTTCTTTATTTTTCATTTTTTAAAAAGGCTCTCTCCAGGCGCGTGCGGTTCGCGGGCGGTCCGGGGAGCCTCCTCGGCGCTAAGCGCCTGCCGCTCCAATCAACATGGCTATAAAATCAATAATGACCTCTAACACAGCCTTTAAAAAGATAAAAATATAGCTAAACTACCTATAAATTATTCCGGCTATAAAGTAATTAGAAACGCCTTTTGTTCTTTATAAGGAACGAACATTGATTTCATTAGTCAACCTTGGGTAAAAAAAATGAGCGTAAGATTGACAATGTCAATCTTACGCTCATTTAGCATCCATTTTAAACTGGTAATCTTGTATTCTCTTTTGAAGGAACGGTTACACCCTTTTCCTCCTAATTAATACGAATACGGAGCCCGCTGTAACCAAAAGCAACCCAAAGATAAGGTAATTATAGGTATTTGAAGCTGTAATCGGCAGTGAATTTGCCTTATCTGACACTGCAGCTGTATAAATTACATTTTCTGGTTTAGATTCAGCAGGTTTTTGTACTTCTGTTTCAGTGGTTGGAGATGATACTTGCCCATTTTCAACTGGAGGTGAAGTTACTACATCTCCTCCATTACCTCTATCTTGTGGCGGATTTTCATTTTCCCCTGGTGGCGGTGTTACCGGGTCCCCTCCATTATCTCCGCCTTGGGGCGGATTTTCATTTTCTCCNNGTTACTGGATCTCCTCCATTGTTTGAATCTGGCTTGTCATCATTATTAAACAAATTTACAAAAAATGTAATCCCTAAAAAACTGCTCATTGTTGTCTCAAAACTTTGTAATTCTTCATTAAAATGAACCATTGCTGAATTTTCAACAACAAGATTTCCCCAATCAAATTGCTTCTCGTATTTATGTTGAGGTGCATCGCTGATTTCTGTACCATCTAATTTAAACTGATGATAATACAAATCAACCAACTCATTATTTACGACGATTTCTTGGAAGACTTTTACCATACTGCTAACGGAATCCTTGACAATCTCAACATAGTTTCTGGTTGTTACACTCACTCCTGTTTCTACGATTTTCTTTAATGTATCGACCACTTTACTTTTGACTTCTGCTGTTTGGGTTTGTTCCACCTTTGCAGAACCAGAAGTGCTCAAATATTGATTTTGCAGGGCTTCTATTGTGGTTTGCTGCTTCTGATCATCCACCTTTGTTTCAGAGGCGCTAAGCTGCTGTCTTTGGTTGATGCCCACTCCTGTTAACTGCTCCTGTAAGAAAACAGCTTGTTCTTCTGCGCTTATTGATTGTGACTGGCTTGCCTGAGCATTCGTCCCTTGATTTTGTGATAGAGGATCTCCTAAAGGTAAAGTGACCTCTTGAGTTTGACCAGATGTTACATCGATCTCTTGCTTTTGGTCTGCGTCTACTTTTCCAGACGAAACACCTGATTGCAGTTGACCAGCCTCAATTTTAGTGATTTGGCTTTGGTCTAAGTCTCCATTTACATCACTATCAAGTTTGTCATTACAGGAAACAGATGCACTGACGGATTGCTCTTGACAAACGGCATCATTCGCCATTTGGTTTTGGACAACCTCTGCCTCACCATTTACATCTTGTGATTGATTACCGTATGTATCTGTTGATTGGTTCTGATCCATAGTATCTTCAGAAACGGCATCTTTCTGTTCACTTGTGGCAGGCTTATCTTGTCCTGCATCTGATGGTGCAACTTGATCCTGCTCAGCCGTATTTTCATTTTGCTGTTCGGGTGATTCAATTGGTTCTTCTGCTAGTGTAGATGTCTGACTTAATTCGACATCTACAACTCCCTCCGGCGAATCTGATGGAATATTAGCCTCTGTGTACCCAGTACTGTCTGTATCAGCAGCAACAGTTTCTTCTGCAGCTGCATACCCAGCATGTAATCCCATTGTAGAGAATTGGAATAATAAAATAGCAAGAACGAGCTTTTTAAGCATCCTTTTCCCTCCCTTCAAATAAATTATATCGAACATTAAGTTCATTATATAGAACAAAATATAAAAATAAAATCCCTGTTTTTTGTTGTTTTTCACTATAAAGAACGTTTTTCTTTCACTATAATACGTTTTTCTTTCATTTTCTTATATTTTCAATTTTTATAATCAATGGTTTAAAAGATAAGTTCTATATAAAACTTAAAACGGTGTCAGGCACCGAAGACTTGAAAAAAAGGCAGTAGTTGGGTATGGTAAACTTACAATTCTCCACTTAAGGGTGTGTATCATGCGTATTAATAAATTTATTAGCGAGTCTGGCAAGGCATCTAGAAGAGGAGCAGATAAGTTAATTAGTGAAGGAAGAGTTACGATTAATGGAAAAGTTGCGGTGATCGGGAGCCAGGTTGAGCCCGGGGATGATGTCCGTATTAGCGGCAGCCCGATTAAAGTGGCTAAAAACTATGTCTATATCGCTTTAAATAAACCCGTTGGGATTACCAGCACAACGGAAAGACATATAAAGGGAAATATCATTGATTTGGTCAATCATCCCTTACGGATTTTCCATATTGGCCGTTTAGATAAAGAATCAGATGGATTAATTCTCTTAACGAATGATGGAGATATTGTTAACGAGATTTTGCGTGCCGAAAATAGGCACGAAAAAGAATATATCGTGACAGTCGACAAACCGATCACACCTGAATTTTTAAAGAGAATGGCAGCGGGTGTGGAGATTCTAGATACAAAGACACTACCATGTAAAGTAACGCAATTGTCTAAATATGTATTTCAAATCATCTTAACACAGGGTCTAAATCGGCAAATCCGCCGAATGTGTTCTGCCCTTGGCTATGGAGTTGTCAGGTTGCAGCGGACGCGAATCATGAATATTCATTTAGGCAATCTACCGATCGGACAGTGGCGCGACCTATCTAAGAAAGAACGCAATCAATTGTTTGCAGACTTAAACTATCAGCCGAAAGAATGGTAAAATAGAATTATGTTTTTTATTTGGAAACCTTTGAGGTGGATCATTTGGATATTGGATCGAAAATCCGTGCAATACGTAATAGAAAAAAAATCACCATTGCGCAAATGTGTGAGGGGACTGGACTTTCAAAGGGGTTTATCTCAAATGTCGAGAACAATAACACCTCACCATCGATTAGTACTTTGCAAACCATTGCAACCTTTCTTGGTATCCCTTTACCTTATTTATTATTAGAAAAGAAGCAGCATATGCGCGTCGTTCGAAAGGCTGAAAGGACTCACTCCACCTTTAACCATTTGAAGGTTGAGCATCTAACCTCCAAAGGTGGATTAAGAATGATGCTGGTCGAATTCCCTGCTGGTGCTTCCATGGGTGAATTAAATGCCCATGAAGGAGAAGAATGTCATTTGGTTTTGGAGGGAAAAGTCCTGGCCGAACAAGGCGAAGACTCAATGATCATTGACGAAGGCGATTCCTTCAGTTGGAACGCTAGTGTCCCTCATTTCGTAAAAAATATTGGTGATGGTAAAGCAGTTGTGTTAATTTCCATCTATTCTGATAGCGAACTAAATGACATTTTCTAAACACCGTTAGCTTTCCCTTAGAAATTCACAATAAAAAATGCTGACACATAGGAACAACAGATTCCATATTTGTCAGCATTTTTTTCCTAATCTACTTTTATATCATTGATTACTTCATGTGCTGCCCTCTCACCAGTCTCGACCGCCCCATTTAAATAACCAGGAAACTTAATCGAAGTGTGCTCACCGGCAAAGAGGATATTGCCTTCCCGCTCTCCCAAAATACCAGCAAATTTTGTATATTGGCCAACTTTCCAATAGGAATAGGCTCCTTTAGTCCATTGGTTACTTAGCCAATGTTCTACGGTTGCTAAACCATTCCATTTATTATTACTTCCAGGCAGTACAGGCTCAAGCTTGTCCAAAAATTCTTTCGTCTTCTCTTCTAATTCTCGATCTGTGGAAGTAAGCAGTTGCGCCGCTGTTTCACCTCCTAGGAAGTTAACAAGAATTCCTGAATTACCTGGTTGAGATCGAGATGATTCAAAGGTCTGTTGATAGCCTGTATCCGCAAATGTTTCACCATTATTTCCAAGCACATTCCAGAACCGATTAACAAATTGTACATGAAGTTTTGTGTTTACCCCCATTCCGAGCTCTTCAATTGCTGTTTCCTTTAACGGACGAAATCTTGCATTCTCATAATCTATTGTTCTTAAAATACTAAAAGGAAGTGCAAGAATAACTTTA
The DNA here is from genome assembly GCF_002584635.1 of Bacillus sp. AFS031507. NCBI lineage: Bacteria > Bacillati > Bacillota > Bacilli > Caryophanales > Bacillaceae > Bacillus > Bacillus sp. AFS031507. The sequence goes on along the minus strand of NZ_NUOW01000007.1, from coordinate 2,600 downwards.
TCGGCTAAGACCTTCCATTCCTTTTCTTTATTTCGAAAAACGAGCGTTATTTTATTTTGAACGGACTGTTCAACCTTAATCAATTGGGCATTACATACGATTTGCCCCTGAAGTTTTTTTGCTAATAAAGCAGGGAGCTGGTCATTCCCGCCCCTTATATGAAAGCATTCATCTGAATCACCGTACATTCGAAAGGGCTCATTTTGTGCAAACCCTAACATATAAAGTAGATTTAAGGCACTTTGCTGGTGAGCATCCGCTCCATTTTCAATGGAATAGGCAAGCGCTAGTAATTTACCAAATCTTGAATGGATGCCTTCTTGTACCGTCTCATTGATATAATCGACTATAGACATATGATCGAGTTCAAATCCTCGCTCAGTATAACTATTATAAAGGGTCGTTTCACCCACTGCTTTCAGATCCTTTTGTAGTTTAGGGAGGATTTTTATAAAATCATTAGTTACTTCATCAAAGGAGTAAGGGCGTTGATCAAAAAAATAAAATGGTTCGGTGTTAACGGGTTCTGTCATGATTAAATTATCTAATTCTAATCCCAACTCTTTGGCGAGTTCTTGAATTTCGATATGGCAGGTATCTATTAATTCTCCGCCACGCTCGACAATTTGCCCGTCGTTGAAGTACCCTCTTCTTGTCCAACAACGTCCCCCAACCCGATCGGTCGCTTCATAAATAGTTGATGTGATCCCAGCCTGTTTAAGTCGATAAGCACTCGTGAGACCTGCCAATCCGGCTCCTACAATGACGATCCTAGGAGCAGCCTTTCCACCCTCATTCGTATAATTTTGTGGTGTAAGTAGAGCATTTTGTAAATTATTATTATCTAGCGTAATAGCTTGTCCAGTACTTAATGGTTTCTTCGTTTCAGTACCTGCCAACAAAAATGATTTCTGCAGTATACTTGCCAATGGCGTTCGTGCCAAGAAAAACCAGCCCCTTTATGCAAAAATAAAACCATGCTAAATGATCGATTAACTATCGTGTAATAGTAATTACCATTAAAATATGCATGGCCGGTTGATTTGCTTGAGGCAGGAAGCCTGTTTCCGGATTTATTTTTTATCGCTGCTTCGATATGGATGTAGCCGCTGCTGTTTAAAAATTGCCTATTACTAAACCCATGTGTCAAAATAGGGAAGAATAGGTAAAAATAGTTTCACTCATTCTGGTAATGTGGTTGGAAGAAATAGTCGAATATCCGCATTACCTATCGACATCGTTCGCCAAGTATAACAAATTGGAGGAAACAAATGATGAGAACCATTAAATTAGGTAGCAGTTCATTAGAGGTGCCAGTCATAGCAGTTGGCTGTATGCGTATTAACTCGCTAGAAAAAACAGAGGCTGAACGCTTTGTCCAATCTGCTTTAGAAGAAGGGGCAAACTTCTTCGACCATGCGGACATATATGGAGGCGGAACATGTGAAGAAATTTTTGCAGATGCCATCCACATGAACGCGGAAATTCGTGAAAAAATAATCCTGCAATCCAAATGCGGCATTCGCAAGGGAATGTTTGATTTTTCGAAAGAATATATTTTAGAATCAGTCGACGGAATCTTGAAACGGCTGAACACCGAATATCTTGATGTTCTCCTTCTGCACCGCCCGGATGCGCTGGTCGAACCTGAAGAGGTTGCCGAGGCCTTTGATACTCTTGAGAAATCAGGAAAAGTGCGCCATTTTGGTGTCTCCAATCAAAATCCGATGCAGATCCAACTGCTTCAGAAATTTGTGAAGCAGCCACTTGTGGCTAACCAATTGCAATTAAGTATTACCAACGCCAATATGATTTCTAATGGCATCAATGTAAACATGGAAAATGATTCTGCAATTAACCGGGACGGCAGCATCCTCGATTTTTGCAGACTAAATGAAATTACCATTCAACCTTGGTCTCCATTCCAATATGGATTCTTTGAAGGAGTATTCCTTGGAAACGACAAATTCCCAGAATTGAATCAGCAGATCGATGAAATTGCCGCCAAATATGAAGTGAGCAACACGACCATCGCTACCGCCTGGCTGTTACGTCATCCCGCCCACATGCAGCCTGTGATCGGAACGATGAATATCGACAGATTAAAGGACTGCTGTAAGGCAAGCGAAGTTCAGTTAACACGTGAAGAATGGTACCGTATCTATCGTGCAGCAGGCAATATTCTCCCGTAAATAAACACTCCAAAAAACAAGGCACGGCGAATGCTGTGCCTTGTTTTGATGGGAAATTAGTTTTTAAAGAAAAAACAAATGGTATTTAAGGAAAATAATAGGATAATATAAACTTAAAATTCATTTTATGTAACACTATTGTAAAAATAGAAGTAACGCGCCCAGATAGGACTCCTACTGGGTCTTTTGCATTTTAGAAGCCTTGGAGGGATGTATTTTCAGATTTTTAAATGAATTTAGAAATACTATCGCAATACTATTGCCACGGATGTAAACGATTTAACATCTCCCTGTTCTTTGTTTCAGAAAATTCTATGTTACGATGATAAAAACTTAGCAACCAAAGAACATGGAGGGTAAAAGAATGCTTAAAAGAATTATATCAATAATAGCAGTTGCTGTACTCTC
>NZ_NUOW01000079.1:0-2907 GCF_002584635.1 Bacillus sp. AFS031507 | reverse complement strand
ATAGAAGAAACACGATTTTTTTATTGTTTGTTGACGTTTTTGTTTGTTTAGTTTTCAAAGAACAATCTATCATGTCAGAAGCGACATTTGCTATTATATCGAATCTCTACTACAATGTCAATATAATAATTTAACTTTTTTGTTTCCACTTTTAACTATTAAAACCGCCGTTAAAAGCAACTTAGCTATCATAACACCTCCAATTTACAAATGCAACAGAAAGTTTATCTTTTTTTAGGAAAGTTCACTTCCTTAAAACTATTTCTTGAGATAACAATATCTTATCTTTTTAAATCAACAACCAAAACCCTGGCCACATGCAATCTTCAACAAATATCGGGGCATAACAGGCACTGGAAATAGGGTAGGATTTTAGCGTATACTAGTTTAAGTAAATATAAATATATAAATTCTAAATCTATGAATTTTATTGCTTTCTATCTGGAGAGGATTATCGTATGAGAATTGTAACAAAAGTTAAAAATGAAGAACTAGAAATTATAAAAATCTATATAAGCCTGGGATTTACGATTACTGTAGAAATATTCACAGTTCCAGAGGGCTACAAAAGCTTAGCGAATAATTCCTTCCCTCAACACGATGAATTATTAGGAACTGGAGTTCATAAAAATAAAAAAGAGAGTGTAAAACTGGCCATCAAAGCTTTACGGGAATTGATGGAAGCGTTCGAGGAATAAACTCCGAACCATAGTCTAAAAACCATGCTGGTAAAAAAACAGCATGGTTTTTATTTCTTTATCGCTCGGCGACTGGCACCTGAATTAAGAAAGCACCTTTTCAGGGCTAAGCAGCAGAAATAATGCCTCAGGGAGTTTCAATGTCCTCAGCGATGGTTCCCATAACCTCCAAGAACCGTCCTCGGGTCTTTATGAACTGACAAATCTCCCCCTTTTCTCCCAAGTTTCCTCACTAATCAAACGTTTGATTAAAATCGCCTACATCCTTGATATATATCGATGCATCCTTCCCAATCCATATAATTAATGTTGAAAAATGTAAGAAAAAAGGGGGGATAATAGCAATCAAACCGATAACGTCACGAAACGACACTCTTTCGACTAAATACCGTATAAGCTATACTATTTAAACGTTTGATTGAAATAGCTGAAAGTACTGAAATAAAAGGAATTCCCTTACAACTCCTGCATGTAGATTGTCGAGATGCGTTTGGACATTCCGCAGGAAATAACCCACCTTTCTACAAAAACTGATCAGTTTCTCCTAAACCTCCATGATTCTATTAAAATCGTGGCTTTTTGATACTATCCAAACGCTTGATTAAAAGAAGCCTCAGACCGCTCCATTACTAGATTTAGTACTCCAAATTCCTGTGAAGAATGTCGAGAACTGTCCTCAACATGACACTTTTAAAAAGGAACTAAGATTAGTTGCTGAACCATGATTCGTGCCTAAAACTATTACTGCGATGGTATAAGTCACCAAAATTAGGTAGTAAATATCCTCTGCCCAAATGAATTCCCAATTCTCATCCAGCGAATGTCGTAAGTTTTATAAAATATGTAGTAAGCGTCTGTAATTATGTTGTAAGTATCCGTAATTATGTTGTAAACTCTCCAAAATATGTAGTAAGTAACCAAAATTATGTAGTTAGTTCCCAACTGCAGGAATTTTATCTCTATTTAGACGCAGAAAAACCACCTTTAAAAAAATAATTTCTTTTTTAAAAGATGGTTTTTATAAAAAGGAACAAGCGAACGGTCCCTTCAGTTTAAAAAAATGGCTCCGCAGGTAGGACTCGAACCTACGACCGATCGGTTAACAGCCGATAGCTCTACCACTGAGCTACTGCGGAATAATATTATGGTGGGCCTAAATGGACTCGAACCATCGACCTCACGCTTATCAGGCGTGCGCTCTAACCAGCTGAGCTATAGGCCCAATTTGGAGCGGGTGAAGAGAATCGAACTCTCATCATCAGCTTGGAAGGCTGAGGTTTTACCACTAAACTACACCCGCATTAAAAATTTGGAGGCGGCACCCGGATTTGAACCGGGGATGGAGGTTTTGCAGACCTCTGCCTTACCACTTGGCTATGCTGCCTAACTAGAATGGTGGAGGGGGACGGATTCGAACCGCCGAACCCTGAGGGAGCGGATTTACAGTCCGCCGCGTTTAGCCACTTCGCTACCCCTCCATATATAAGACTACTAATAGAGTCTTATATTTAATGATGGCTCAGGACGGAATCGAACCGCCGACACAAGGATTTTCAGTCCTTTGCTCTACCGACTGAGCTACTGAGCCGTAATTAGGATGATTCCCTATATATAATTCCGTACGTCCTTTGCTCGAAAGAACTCACGTACTTTCTCGCAGATTGCCGCAGATGTTTTTCAGTGATGTAAGCAATCTGCTCTACCCACTGAGTTACTGAGCCTAGAATATGTATTTTTCTAAAAAAAATCTATAATAACAGTAGTTAACCTACTGGGATAAAAATGGCGGTCCGGACGGGACTCGAACCCGCGACCTCCTGCGTGACAGGCAGGCATTCTAACCAACTGAACTACCGGACCATATTGCGGGGACAGGATTTGAACCTGCGACCTTCGGGTTATGAGCCCGACGAGCTACCAGACTGCTCCACCCCGCGACAATAGAAATTATATAGTTTTGTCCATGCTCAATGTTCCATGGACTATATATTAATGAAATATATGGAGGAGGAAGAGGGATTCGAACCCCCGCGCGGTATGACCCGCCTGTCGGTTTTCAAGACCGATCCCTTCAGCCAAACTTGGGTATTCCTCCGAATAAGTGGAGCCTAGCGGGATCGAACCGCTGACCTCCTGCGTGCAAAGCAGGCGCTCTCCCAGCTGAGCTAAGGCCCCATAATGCTATAAGTGAAGAATGGTCGGGAAGACA
>NZ_NUOW01000078.1:0-356 GCF_002584635.1 Bacillus sp. AFS031507 | reverse complement strand
AATCTCTCAGGGCGCACTTTTACGGGAAGTAGCTCAGCTTGGTAGAGCACTTGGTTTGGGACCAAGGGGTCGCAGGTTCGAATCCTGTCTTCCCGACCATTCTTTACTTATAACTTTATGGGGCCTTAGCTCAGCTGGGAGAGCGCCTGCTTTGCACGCAGGAGGTCAGCGGTTCGATCCCGCTAGGCTCCACCAAAAAATTTAATTATTTTATTGACACAGTATTAACAATCTGTTAATATAATAAAGTCGCACAAACGACATGAGATTGTTCTTTGAAAACTAAACAAACAAGACGTGTAAACAAACAAAAAAATATTAGTGGATCTTTCGTATGAAAGTGAAGCTAAGCCAAC
>NZ_NUOW01000077.1:0-389 GCF_002584635.1 Bacillus sp. AFS031507 | reverse complement strand
ACCAACTGAGCTAATGGCTCATCCTAAGATGAAAGAAAAATGGTGCCGGCGAGAGGACTTGAACCCCCAACCTACTGATTACAAGTCAGTTGCTCTACCAATTGAGCTACCCCGGCATATAGTTTGGAAAAATATAAACTTTGAACTCGCTGACTTCTTTGCCGTCATCCGGACCTCAGAAAGCTTATGCAAGCAGCAGCTCGGTCAGTATGCTGAAGTTTATTCAAGGAGATTATTCAATCGTGCTCTACCAATTGAGCTACCCCGGCATTTATAGGTAAATATGGTGGAGGATGACGGGCTCGAACCGCCGACCCTCTGCTTGTAAGGCAGATGCTCTCCCAGCTGAGCTAATCCTCCATATATACCGCCTGGCAACGTCCTACTCT
>NZ_NUOW01000076.1:0-2565 GCF_002584635.1 Bacillus sp. AFS031507 | reverse complement strand
AGAAGAACGAAATCGCTAACGCGATGGCTCTTTAAAAGCCCAATATCAAATAATTTTATAAAAAAACAAAAAAGTATGTTCTCTATGTGGTATTGTTTAATCGCCAAACCAAACAATCCATAGAAGGACATACTTTTTCTTATGCCAATTATATCACAACTTACTACTAGATGTCGTGCTCCTCCTTTTGATGATTGATTAATCAACTAATCTACTTATTCAATCATCAGGAGGAATTTTTATGAAGCATTATGATAAAAAAATAGAACTATACTTTGATCTTAAAGGTACCCCCGATTCGTCAAGAGAATCCTATTGGAGACGAATACGGGCATTCTTATCTTTTATGCAGAGTTCAAATAAATCCATAGAGGATATGAAAGAAGAGGATATCCAACAATATATCCTCTTCCTAAAAAAAGAAAAAGGTCTCTCCGCAGGGACCATTAATAATTATATCTCATCCATTCGATTTTTCTATACTTATGTATTAGAGAAGGATTGGAATGAGAAAAAAGTTCCAAGGATGAAAAGAGTTAAGACCTTTCCTGTTATCCCTTCAAGAGAAGATGTCATGGCTCTTTTGGATTCAACGGAGAATCTAAAACATAAAGCCATCTTCGTTTTAATTTATGGCAGTGGCTTAAGAGTAAGTGAAGTAGCTAGGTTAAAAATAAGTGATATCTGCAGTAAAACCATGAGAATTAGAGTGGATCACGCGAAACACAATACGAATCGCTATACCATCTTATCAGAAAAAGCACTGGAAGTGCTTAGGAAATACTTTCGACATCAGTTCGCTTCTAAAAAATATAAACCGGATGACTGGTTGTTCCCTGGACAAAACAATCAAAACCATATCAATGTAAAAACGATTAAGAATACCATGATAAAACTTAGAGAAAAGTTGGAACTTGATTCTGGTATTTCTGCCCATACATTAAGACATTGTTTTTCCACTCATTCCTTAGAAGACGGAATCGACCCTGTGTTTATCCAACAGATGCTTGGACATAAGAATCTTCAAACTACATTGGCCTACCTTCATATGACTTCCAAAAGCTTAATGGGAGTCAAAAGTCCTTTAGATTCTAAAGGAGATCGTAAGGTATGAACACTGTTCAGGATTTGTTTAATACTTTCTATCCTCAATATAAAGAAAAATATAAAACGTCTATGGAACAAACTAAAGCTGCTAGAGACGTGATGAATTGTAGAACAGCCACCCTGGGTGGCCATGCCTATGAATGTGAAACTTGTAGTCATACCCAAGTAAGATATAATTCTTGTCGCAATCGCCACTGTACTCTATGTCAAGGCGTGAACAAGGCCGTTTGGGTAGATAAAAGGAAAAAGGATATTCTTAATGCTCCTTATTTCCATGTCGTTTTTACGATGCCTGAACAGCTACACATGTTAATCTATCATAATCAAAAAATACTTTATGAGCTAATGTACAAAGCAGTCGCCGAAACACTAGCTGAACTTTCCTTAGACAAGAAATATTTAGGGGCGCAGATTGGTTTTTTCTCCGTTTTGCATACTTGGGGTCAAAACCTTCATTACCATCCCCACATTCATACAGTGGTATTAGCCGGCGGACTTAATCTTAGGAATCAGTGGTGTAACACGAGTCAAAAATTCTTCATACCTGTAAAGGTGTTATCCAAAAAGTTTCGCGGAAAATATCTCTACTATCTGAAGCAATATTATGAACAAAACCGACTTGAATTTTTTAATGAAGCAATAAAATTGAAAGATCCAAGAGTCTTTCAGAATTTAATAGACGAGTGTTATAGCTTAAATTGGTACAGCTATACCAAAAGAACTTTTTCAGGTCCTTTGGCAGTCATGGAATACCTTGGGCGTTACACACACCGTATCGCCATTTCAAATAATAGAATTGTTTCTGTTGGAAAAGAAACCGTTACGATTCAAGTGAAGGATTATAAAAACAATAACCAGAAGAAGACCGTTACTATGAAGGGCGTTGAGTTCATACGACGGTTTTTAATGCATATTCTCCCGAAGGGATTTGTAAAAATTCGTCACTATGGTCTTCTAGCTAATCGTAATAAGAAAACCAAACTCGTTCTTTGTAGGAAACTAACCAAAAGTCCCGTATATAAACCCAAATTCGAAGGGTTAAGTACTTTTGAGGTTCTTTCAATACTCATTAATAAGGATGTAACTTTATGTCCATCTTGTAAAAAGTCACACTTAAAGACTGCTTTATCAGGTGCTTTACCTTGATTGGATCAAACTGAATACCTTTTGAAAAAAGCCCCTTTAGTGGGGAGGGGGAAAGTTTACCCTAAACTGACTATATTCTTAATAAAAAATATTTCTTCAAGTTGGACATAGTACAGGAAACAAAAAATCAGAGGGAACAAAAAGATTGAAATCCCATAGGCCAGGGACCGCGACTTCATTCTTCTTGGGCAATCAAAAATTTTGCGCAGAGATCTTTTACATGGAATAAACCAAAGGCACAACTAGCTCCTTACCGCTAGTTGTGCCTTTTTACGCGCAAAACTTCCGATTGAACCCTGTAAGAACCGTCCC
>NZ_NUOW01000075.1:0-35768 GCF_002584635.1 Bacillus sp. AFS031507 | reverse complement strand
AGTTGAAGAACGGGGGGCTTTAAAAATTGGAATATCAATCCAAATAGACAGGTTCTTGAGGATTACGTAAATGTTTAAAAGCCAATTTAATTTGTGATTCCGTATTTCTGGCTATCGATAATGATGGTAATTCGTTTTCAGCAAAAAACTCAACTGCACTCGTTTCAATTCCTTCTTTTGGTTGCCCACCTATTATTTCACATTGGATAAACATTTTATAAACGTGATAGAGAGAAGGGGGATGAGGATGGCATTTCTTATCAAGTACACCTATCAATTTTATTGCTTTGACCTCAAACCCAGATTCTTCTTTTACTTCTTTAACCGCAACTTCGCTTGGCGTTAACCCTATATCGCCCCAACCGCCTGGTAACGACCAATCTCCATCAGTGTTCTCTCTAACCATTAAAATTTTATTATCTTTAAAGACAACAGACCTAATATCTACCTTGGGAGTTGCATAACCAGTTTCATTGGCAAACAAATCTTTTATTACTGTCTTACTAACATCCGTATGTATTGACAACATTTCAACGCTAATATTTCTAATCAATTCAAACCTTTCCAAGTCGTATACATCATTCGAATAGGTTAATCCTGCCTGTGCAATGGATTGAAGCTGTTTCGCCAATTCAAGCCATTTGGGTTCCATCTAAAATCACCACCAATAGATTTTACCTAATTTTACCTTAATTAAATCAAAAACTAAACTGCATCTTCTTTAACTAACCTGCTTACGTTAGTTGAAGAAGAAAATAAAATCTTTATTTTATAAAAAAAAAAGAGAGCCTTAGCTCTCCAACAATCGGTTAACTTTCTGAATCTCCCCTTCAAATAACCTCATATCCAACTCGTAATCATCATGACCATCAAATGAATCCAACATATCTTTTTCTTGATGTAATGTTATCAAATACTGCTCCAATGAAAACCCACCACTTTGGATTGTATTCTCAAACACAACTTTAAATCTGCTCATTTATTTCACCTCGACAGATAGTATTTCCAATACAATAAATGAAATTCGTATTTTATTACCAAATATAAAAGGACCATTTAGTTCCTTTTGGCTTCTTCAAGTAAAGCACCCGTTACTTCAAGAAGGTAAGTCATATTTCAAGTGATTTCTTTTATAATAATTTCTAATGTATCACCGTCAAGTTCTAACTCTAGTTGATTATCCCAATTTAGAAATTCATCACATGTAATTAATAACTTATTCTTAGACCAACCATGAAATTTAATTGTGTCCATTTTAATTGGACTTTTCACTGGTATCGTATCTTTTATTGATTATTCTATTTTTTCAATGCTATAATAATCCGCTATTATGAAATCCCCTGATGGTGTTACTGTTAAACATTGATATTGAGGCTGGGATTCATATTCCGTTAATTCTCCGCTATCACTATCAACTTGAAATAAGTAATCGGAAGTAAGGACAAGAACTGTTTTATACTTCTTTGATACTGCAATATCCCGTGGTGAACCTCTAAACTCACCACACCATTCATTAAAATCCTCGTCTTCAAATTTTACCCAAGTCCAATTTGGAGAATTCCATGAACTACTTGTTATGTCATAAATTCTCTCCTTGTACTGTCCCGAAAAAGGTTGATTTATTATTTCTGCTTTGGTTATCACAAGTCTTGTCCTCCAAAAAAGGGTGGTATCTCATAGATATTCGATATAATAATTCCTTATCCTTCTTCAAGTAACCTGCCAGCTCCTTAATAAGAAAAAGAAATTCCAATGACAACCCATGATCTTCAATTTACGCAGCCCCTCAATACTTGGGGTCTTTTCTAATGAAGAAAGTTAGTTTTAATAATTAGGTACACATTCGGACCTTAATTCATAATACTACGATAAAGGTTTTTTCTTATATACTTAAAGCTTGTGGCAGGTTGGTGGTTAAAATGGGAAGCGAATCTAAAGCAATAGTAGGTTCTGTGCTAGTATCTGTGGGAACAATAACAGCTGCAATTGGTTCTATGCCGTCCAACTATATAAAAAGTAACGTACGTGATGACTTAATTCTATTGGGAAACGTTTTACAGGCTGAAGGAAATGCTATTGATGCGGAGGCAAAAGGGACTGTCCTTAGGTCAGTTGGAAAAGAAATTACAGCAAGTGGGAATCTTACTGTCATTACAGGACTGGTTTTTGACATCAGGAAAGAAGCATCCTATAAATTATTCATTACAGGGAACTGGATACAAGCTTTAGGTTTAGCGGTTAATATTGGAGATGCAATTGATCTCCCTCCCTTCCCAGGCCAATCCGAAAACATTGTAGGAAGCATAACACAATTTATAGGAAACTCATTACAGGCAATAGGATGGTCAGAGGCACTAAAAAATATTAGAAAAGATGAAAATGATAATGAAAATAAACAAAAAAAGATAGGCTATTATTATGAGGACTATTATAAAAAAAATAATGGACAATCCGAATCCGAATCATTGGTAGCAACAGGTAGTTGGATCCAAGCAATTGGTTCTGTCATTTCAGTGATTGGAGTAATAAAAGAAGTAACCTAGGACAATTAAGTGGAAAGAAAGTAGGGCTTAAATCACCCCTAACTTTTCTTCAGCCAGCTTTATATCCGATTCATCAAAACCAGGTTTTCTTTGTTTCGATTAAATATCTTACGTTTTCCATTTAGATAAAACCCCTTCACCAAAAAATCCTTCATTATTAATTCAATAACAAATTAAACATTTCTTTCTTCAAGTAACTGCTTCGTTAGCGTAACAAGAATAGCGACTGTTCTTATTGAACAATCGCACCCGTTACTTTAAGTACAATACTTCACAATCTGCTTCGAAAGCAAACCAAAAATGCGATACCTTGTTAAAGCATCGCACCCGTTAGTGAACTAAAGTTTAAACTTCTTCCTGATATATCTCTGATTTTATTGGCTTTAAATTCAAAGGTATTTTAAACTCCTGAAGGTTTTCTATATGATTAATAAAATCATCTATATCATCATAATCCATTGACCATTCTGATACCTCTAAACTTCTTAACTCATCTGTTGGTTTAAATAAAAATTCACAGTGAAGTTGTTCCATATTAGAATACTCGTCTTCTTCATAAACAGAAAACTGACGTACAAAATCAAAATGAAATAGTTCCTCTCCAGTAAAATCATAAACCCCACATTGAAATAGAATTTCTTTATCTTCTTCTCCCTCTACAGGTTCTTTACAAAAAGCCTTAAATGTTTCCCATATTTTTTTTATGTCATCGGTATGTTCACCAATCTTATCATTAAGGTAACTTTCAGCATTTTTTACCGTAATCATTACAACACCTCCGTTATTATTATGTAAGATTTCTTATTAAAGTGGAGCAATATTAGGAATGCTCTTTTACGGAGAACCAAAAAATTGGAAAAGATTGGTCTTCATAACGATGGTTTTATGTGCAGCAATAGGATTAAAACTTGTATCATAACGGAAAAAAAGATAAGTATTATATATTACCTATCATAATGGAATATGAAAAGCCTATTCTTTAACTCAACTTATTATTAAAGGGGCTTTTCTTATTCAACCTGCCCCGTTACTTTAAGTGCAACTTTACACAATTTATATTTTCATTTTCACATAAATATCCAATAACTCTTCGGTAAATCAACTTACGTTCACTTAAATGTTCTAATAAATTCAATCAAAATGTTGGTTAAATGTTGGGGTACAAAAAAAGTCTTCCCCGAATGGGAAAGACCTGTGCGAAGACTCTATTACATATTTTCCTTAACCTTCACCATCGAGGTTTCCTGTGTTACATTACCTTTGCGTTTTAGTTTACCCCAGCCAACGGTTACTCCCTTTATTGCCGAGAAGATCGATTTTATCACCACATAAGTCATCAGCTGCTTGTACAAGATTCGTTGCAGAAACAATGAGGCTAGTGGTTTGGGACTTTCTTTCTCCAAGCGAAACGCATAGAGAGAAGTTAAGAAATCCAGCAAGTAGAAAAGAATAAATCCAATCGCTGCTCTTTCAGGGTGCGGGTTAAACAGGGCTATAATAAACAAGATATCTGCAATAGGCGATATGGTTTGATAAATATATTGGAAAAGCCACATATTTGGAAGGGCGATAAATCCTAATGAGTTATGTTTTTTATTAAATAAAGCATCCCGATGTTTCCATAAGCATTGTAACGTACCGTAAACCCATCGGTAACGCTGTTTTGCCAGACTTTTAATATCTTCCGGCACTTCTGTAAAGGCATAGGCCTTTTCTTCAAATTCTATCTTTTTCCCTTGGCGTAAAAGGGTAAGCGTGATATCGGTATCCTCTGCCAGTGTATCCTCTTGAAAGTATCCTGCATCTTCTACGGCCGTCTTTCTCCATGCACCGATCGCACCTGGTACAACCGTAATGCAATTGAGAGCGGCAAAAGCCCTTCTCTCCAGGTTAAAGCCTGTCACGTATTCGATATGCTGCCAGTTTGTAAGGAGGTTCCCCTTATTGCCGACCTTTACATTACCTGAAACCGCAGCAACATTTTCATTCTTAAAATGGTTAACAAGCAATGAAATCGCATTTTCAGCGATGAGTGTATCAGCGTCGAGAGCCACCACGATTTCCCCGTTTGCCTCTTTAAAACCAAGATTAACAGCAGAAGATTTTCCCCCATTGTTTTTTTTAATTAATCTGACGAGCGGATGTTTTGCATATGTTTCTTGAACGACAACAGCGGTGTCATCCTTTGATCCGTCGTCGATAATCAGTATCTCAAAAGCTGGGTAGTCGCTCGATAAAATAGAATCTACTGTTTTACAAATTACTTTTTCCTCGTTGTAGGCAGCAATTACCACACTGACAAAAGGGGTAAAGCTAGGGTCAATCTGAGTCTCTTTATACCTTTTTACTTGCTTCCTTGAAAGGAAAACGAAGATAGCCAGTCGTAAGATTCCTAACAGGATCGCTGAGTAGAACAGGAAGCTTAATCCTAAGTGCCAGCCTTGTATCACCATGAATACAGCCTTGTCATAGACCAAATAAGGGCTGTCCTTAACAGGGGGCATAATCTGACTTTCACTTTTTCCAGTTAGATCAGCAATGGTGGTAAATGTATAGCCGCGCTTTTTGAGTTCTTTAATAATCGTAGGCAAGGCTTCTACCGTGTTGGAGCGGTCACCGCCAGCATCGTGCATCAAAATCACATTTCCTTCAGGCAGCTGATCCAATACCCTGTTTACAATTTCATCACTAGAAAGTCTTTGCCAATCGTCTGAGTCAATTAATTCACCGATCATGGTATAACCCATATCCTGTGCTCGCAATATTGGCTCCAGTTCGCTCTTTGTGCTCGGTTCCGCATTGGCCACATATGGCGGACGGAAAAGAGTCATCGAATGACCGGTAATTTCTTGAAATAATCGCTGATTTGCATTTAGCTCCATTCTCGTTTGAAATGGTGTGATCGATGCAACATCCGGATGGGTAAAGGTATGGTTGCCAATTTCGTGACCTTTTTTATACATCTTGTTAACCAGTTCTGGATGCTGCAGCGCGTTCTCTCCAATGATAAAGAAGCTCCCTTTTATATGATTCTTGTCCAAAATGTCCAATATTTGTGGTGTATAGGTTGGATCAGGACCGTCATCAAAGGTAAGGACGACTTCCTTACGTTTCGGTTTGCCATACCGAACGACCTCAGAAGGCTTTGGTAATTTAGTATAGGTCTCGGTTTGAATCAACCCATGTGAATCCAATTGAATCGTTCTTGTTCCTTTTTCTGATGGAGAGGCAATTTTTAAAATCTCTCCAGCACCTGTATAGTGAACAGGCTTAGGGCTGACCAAGGTTTGAAGGGCATGGGATGGATCGGTTATTCCCTTTGGTTTATTCAGGTAATTCCAGATCGAAGGATCTTCAGAACCGAGACGCCAAACCGCTATTCCTCTTGAACCGTGATCTATCGCCAGCTTCATTTGATTATAAAATGAAGCTGCATCTAAAAACCAAATTACATGGTTTTTTCCGTCTCTTTTGTAGCGTACATAAGGGTTGCCTATTTGTTTATTCCATTGGATTTGGAGGTTGGTCCCAATTCCTAAATCCATGATATCGCCGAAAGCAACCGTATCTGCGGGCTGATGGGAGTTTTCTTCCCAGTCGTAACCGAAGCTTCCCAAACTCACAATCAATTTTTCAGAAGGAATATGGAGCTGGTTCAAGTTCTCTTTTACCCAATCAGACGGAGCCACAGGTCCAGGTTTACTCATCGAATGGTGCTGGTCATAGAGCATGACAATCATGCGATCAACGTTCGTTGCTAAAGAAGTATAGTTAAAACTATTGTTATTCGGCGGAACATCCAATGTGACCATCAGCCCATGTGGATGAAACGCCTCATATACTTTACCGATAAAATCAGTGAAATCCTCTTTGTCCTTTGGATGGATATTTTCAAAGTCTATATTAATTCCGTCAAAGTCATTTGTTCTCACATATTCCAACATCTTTTTAATAAAAAGATCTTCAGCACCGGGAGTAATAAATAAGCGGTGTAGAGCTTCGCCATCCCATTTATTATTACTAAAATTATTCACTAATGGGAGAATCTTTATATTATGGGCTTTGGCCTCTGCAATAATGGACTTGTCCGTGCTGGTTTTTAGGGTAAGACCAGGTGTAAGCTGCATCCACCCCGGCACTAATGTTGTAATCGAATCGCTATTCTTTTTAAAAGAAGTATGGCTGTTTTTGTCCCAATCGACGTAAAAACCATACACTTCTTGTTTCTTGTTCGATTGCCTGATATTTTTTTGAATAAGAGGGGATGGACTCGTTTTTTGAAACTGAGTGGCAAGCTGTTCTGCACTGAAACTTTTATTAATCGGCTCGATTCCACTCTTTACTGCGCTTTTATTCAATTGTAGTTCAGGAAATTCAGGGTTCGTATTAAGACTTTCAATAAAAATAGTCGATACTAAAATTATTAAAACCGTAAAGCCTGCACTCATTCGTTTGATAATGGACCAGCGTCTTTTGGCTGGATCAAGAAAAACATGTTCTTGATTTCTCTCCCTCTTTTTCAGCCCTAAATTGTAAAACCAATGGAAAATAAAGTAGCAGACAAGACCAATCAAGCCACCTAGGACCCCTGAAGCCATGGTTTGTGAAAGCTGTATTTTAGACTGCAGGGTAGAAAATAACCAGTAATCCTCCAATAAACGCATATCCAGGAAGGGTAAATGATTCATCTTTGGTATAAAAAGCGGAATCAACGTTCCAAGAAATAAGGCAATGATATTAAGTCGCAACAAAAGTGAAAGAACAAGCAATAACGGAATTCTAAAACTATCTAAAGGGAAAAACCCCATGAAAAAACCAAGTGTACTTGCAACCGCTCCTGCATTTCCTGTGACAGGTGCAAATAATGATCTAACAATCCACCTAAAAATTCGATTCATTTAGATTCCTCCTATAGGCGTAGTGTGAAAAATTCTATTTTAATAGATAGAGTTTATACAATTAAATCTGTAAAAGTTTCACTGAAACGTTAACCGAAAGTAATTATAAATCGTGCGCATCGGACGGACAGACTTTTCGACAAAAAATGACTAACAGAATAAGCTTAGGTAGTCATTTAAAGATTTTGGGGGTAGGTAGAAAAAGTTCTTTTCAGTTTTTAATGGTAATTTGTAATTTTTTCAGAGTTTGATAGAGGTTGGAGGGGAGAAGTGTTCGCGCACTTCTCCTTTTTTGCTTGGTTGGAAGCTAGTGAAGGCGACTAGTGCACGTAGAGGTTGAAAAATTAGATGAACGGTAACCATAGGAAGCGAATGATGCCCGTGGAGGTTAAAAAAATGAATTCATCGGCGTAATGTTAGGCGGTATTATCTATGAAATAGTAACTGAAATAATACCTGCAATTAGGTCAAACTTTTAAATTTGTTTGTGGATCGTTTGAAAAAGTTAGCCATCAAAGGCTAAAAGAAAAAGGTGCAGTCTCGATAACCGGCGAGAATGCACCTTTTCCCTTTTTTAAGCTATTTTTTCCTCTAGTTTATTCCCCCTCCCTTTTGTTATGATAAGACCTGCCAGTAAGTTTTTAATAATATTAACGGTTGTCGAGGATTGCCTT
The DNA here is from genome assembly GCF_002584635.1 of Bacillus sp. AFS031507. Lineage (NCBI taxonomy): Bacteria > Bacillati > Bacillota > Bacilli > Caryophanales > Bacillaceae > Bacillus > Bacillus sp. AFS031507. The sequence continues at coordinate 27,653 of NZ_NUOW01000075.1, read as the reverse complement.
TGTCCTATACATTTTGTAGAAGATTGTCTAAACTAACAATAAAAGTTTTTTACTTGAAGAAGGGTATGAGGAGAAAAGATGGGGCATCCAAATAGATTAATTAGAGAGCAACCAATTGAACCATTACGTGAAAATAAAGGGAAATCATTTTTTCAAGATCTAACGACTCAAAACGTATCTTCTGGATTAATTTCTAGTACTTTAGTCATGACAGGTCCAGCGTTAATCATTCTGCAGGCAGCAGCGGCAGGGCATTTCTCTAATCAGCAAACCATCAATTGGATGTTTGCCGTCTATTTCTTTGGAGGGTTGTTAGGGATCGTAATGCCTCTGTTATTTAGAATTCCCATTACCGGAGCTCACTCGATTTCGGGGGTTGCTTTTTTAGCGACAGTGACAGCACATTTTACTTATCCCCAGCTAATTGGCGGGTATGTGATGTCAGGGCTGCTGATTTTGCTGATTGGGTTGTCAGGACTTTTTACTAAAATTATTAAATGGGTTCCGAAAGAAGTCATTGCAGCCATGCTTGCAGGTCTGGTCACCAACTATGTGGTTCAGCTTGTCCAAGACGTTAAGGCGTTACCCTTAGTGGGTGGGGCAGCCTTGCTTAGTTTCTTTATCAGTACGAAAATCTCAAAACGGATCCCGGCCGTTATGGTCGCAGTGGTTGTCGCTTTTATTACTTTGTTTTTAACCCAAGATCTACATAGCTCATCTAAGGAGATTGCTTTTTTTCTACCATCCATTCAAATGCCGGAATTTACATGGATGGGCATGGTCACATTAGGTCTGCCTCTGGCCATGTTAATCCTAAGTAATGATATGGCACCTGGAATCGGCGCACTAGAAAGCTCGGATTTTGAACCTCCGATCCGAAAAATTGTTTCTTTTAGTGGAGTGTTTTCGATTATTGCCAGTTTTTTCGGGGGGCAAAGTGCGAATATTGCTGGCATGATGACCGCCATCTGTTCTAGTTCGGATGCAGGGGTAAAATCAAAGAGGTATATGGCAGCGGTGGTATCGGGGGTTTTGACATTATTGTTTGGAGTATTCGCTTGGAAAATTGTTCCGTTTATCCAAGCGTTACCCCACGCGTTTGTGTCGATGCTAGCAGGATTTGCGTTAATCAGCGTCCTTCTTTCTAGTTTGCAGCTGGGTTTCTCCGAAAATAAATATCGCTTAAGTGCCCTATTTGCGTTCCTCATCGCGTTATCCAATGTATCATTTTTCCATATTAGTGCACCGGTATGGGGTCTGGTTGTTGGAGCGATTATTGCAAAGACGGTGGAAGCGTAATGTGCCTGTCACGCCCCGAAATTTGTCGTAGATTAATAGGTTGTTAGAGGGGAGAAGTGTTCGCACACTTCTCCTTTTTTTTGCCGCAATCTAATTTCACTATCGGAAGATTAGCCGCTGTTCATATTATGGGTATGGGCACATGTTCTAGTTCAGCGGCTAAACATGGTTCCTTTTTAAAAGAGTTATTTATTGAGGAGAGACTAGCTGTTGTGTTTTCGCAAATAAAAGCCTTACTTTCGCAGGATTACATAATTTCGAATTCTTATTATATATTTTACGAAACTAATTACATAATTTTGGATTCTTACTACATATTTTACGAAACCTATTACATAATTTCGCGCACATACTACATATTTTACAAGTCTTACGACATTTGCTGGATAATAATTGGAAATGCCTTCGAATTTCAGTGCATCTATAATCCATTTGGTCTATTTTTATAATTAAGATTTTAATTGATTGACAACATTAACCAGCGAGTGTAGAGTGAAGGTTAAATTAATAGGAAGACCACTAGGGGAGCCTTTTTATGGCTGAGACGAGAGTTATCTTGGACCCTTTGAACCTGATCTAGTTCATACTAGCGTAGGAAAGTGGAGTTCGTGTATGGATAGATATAATTATTCAGCCGCTCCATTTTTGGGGCGGTTTTTTCGTTTTTAACATTAAGTTGATCCCAATAGAGTCTTCCCATTAAAACCAATAAGGGGGCAAAATTTTATGAGTTTTTCAGCAGAATTAAGAAAAGAAGCAGATCCTATTTTCGAGGCGATTTTTGAACATCCTTTTGTGCAAGGGATAGCTAATGGGGAATTACAAAAGGAACAATTGATTCATTATGTTAAACAGGACTTTGAATATTTGAATTCGTTTATTCGCATCTATGGAATAGCGGTTTCCAAGTGTGAGAATCGTGAAGATATGGATATGTTTAATACGCAGATTTCTTTTATCTTAAACAGTGAAATCCATCCTCATAATAACTTTTGTCAAGTAGCAGGTGTTCCTTACGAGGTATTACATGGATATCCGTTATCTCCCTCGTCCCTTCATTACACGCGTCATATGCTTACCGTTGCGCACGAAGGTACATTAGGGGAAATTCTAGCTGTGCTATTACCATGTCCGTGGACGTATTGGGAAATTGGGAAAAAATTATTAACGGAGGTTAATCCAGATCCTTCTCATCCTTTTTATGATTGGATCAGTTTTTATGGAAATCGTACCGATTCGATTACCACGAAATTTTGTGCCCGTCTTGATGAGTGGGCAATGACAGCAACAGAGAGAGAAAAGGAAAAGATGAAGGATCATTTCTTGATCAGTTGTCAGCTGGAATATATGTTTTGGGATATGGCCTATAAACTTGAAGAATGGCCTGTGAAAATGGAGGTAGTGAAACGATGACTTGGAAGATGAAGGAAGTTGTCCTTGCTGTGATTCTAGCGGTCGCTTGTGGAGTGATCTATTTAGGCTGGTCGACGCTTTGGATTCCCATTTCCGCTCTTGTCGGGCCGGTGGGCGCAGGTTTTATGTTTGGAATTTGGGTGATTGCTAGTCCAATCGTTGCGTATATTATTCAAAAACCGGGAGCAGCGCTTATTGCAGAGGTTGCAGCGGCGGCAGTAGAGTTATTAACAGGAAGTCATTTTGGTTTATCGGCCCTTTTAGTAGGTGTCTTTCAAGGGATTGGTGCAGAAATCGCATTCGCAATATTCGGATATAAACGCTACAATCTATTTACTTTAATGCTATCTGGAGTTTTTGCAGCGCTAGGCAGCATGATTTATAACTTAATCGCTAACGGTTTTGATTATTACACGAAGGAAGTATTTTTTACAACGTTAGGAATTCATGTCATCAGCGGAATGATTCTCGGTGGATTGTTAGCGAAGGTCATTGTGGACGCACTCGCAAAAACAGGTGTGTTAGAACAATATGAATTGATGAAGGAAAAAAGGAAAAAGGAAAACGTCAATGGACATGTTTCTGGGATGTAAGGATCTTTCGATTCGCTTTTATAATCGCTCTGAAAAAATACTTAGTCAGATTACTTTATCCATCAATAGAGGGGAGAAAGTATTAATACTAGGGCCTAGTGGGAGTGGGAAATCGACGTTGATTTCCGCTCTTGCAGGCATTATCCCGGAGCATTTGGAGGCAGAGGTAAGTGGTGAAGTATTCTGCAGGAAAGATGCCGGTGTGATGTTTCAAGATCCAGATTCGCAATTTTGCATGCTTCATGTCGATGAAGAAATTGCGTTCAGCCTCGAAAATCGATCGATTCCGCGCAACCAAATGGACCAAATGATTTCTGAGTTAATGGATAAAGTAGGGCTGATGGTCGATAAGAAAACACCGATTGAAACTCTTTCAGGTGGGATGAAACAACGATTGGCGTTAGCTTGTCTACTGGCATTAGAACCTGAAGTCATCTTCTTTGATGAACCAACAGCCCAGCTAGACCCTGCTGGCCGGAATGAGATATTTGTTTTATTGAATCAATTAGCCCAAAAGACAAACCATACGATGGTATTTGTCGAACATGTCCTAGACGGCTGCATCGAATGGATGGATCGAGTCATTATCCTAAATGAGAATGGATGTATTATCGGGGATGGTCAGCCAAAAGAAATGCTGCTGCATTTTAAAAATGAAATGAAAGAGGCGGGTATTTGGCGCCCTAAGTTGTTTCCTCACAAATGGGAGGAAGTTGTTCAAAATGACGCGCATCCCCTATCTATCAAACTTGTTAATCTGAAAAAAACCAAACCGCTCAAGGATGGCGAGATTTTACTCCATACCGAAAATGTTGAAATTGGCTATCGGAAGAAGACCATTGTGAGTGACATTGATATAAAAATCCATAAAGGTGAATGGATTTCAATCGTCGGAGAAAATGGAAGTGGGAAAAGTACCTTCTTAAAAAGTCTGATCCGTTTGGAGCCAATTAAAAAAGGGAAAATTCTCTTTAAAAATACGGAACTAAAAAAATGGCCAGAACGAGAATTATATGAAAAAGCAGGCTTTGTTTTTCAAAATCCAGAACTTCAATTCATTACGGATACTGTCTTTGAGGAAGTTGCCTTTGGCGGCCGGCAACGAAATTGGCCTGAAGACCTGATTCATACCAAAACCATCCAATTGTTAGAGGAGTTTGGATTGGAATCGCATCAACATGCTCACCCGTTTTCACTAAGTTTAGGACAAAAACGGCGGTTAAGTGTGGCGACGATGTTATTGTTGGATCAAGATTTATTATTGCTGGATGAACCAACATTCGGTCAGGATGAAAAAACAGCGAACGAACTGATTCAACGCTTACAGGAGAGGCAGGACCAGGGAACTACGATTGTGATGGTCACCCACGATATGGATTTGGTGGATGATTATTCTGATCAAGTTATTCTCTTCAACAAGGGAAGAGTAACCTATCAAGGGACCCCCTATGGGTTATTTTCAAATCCGAGTAATTTCCGTGATAGTGCGTTAATTCCACCACTCCATTACCAGTTGATGCATGCACGAATGGAGGGGGTTTGGGTATGAAGGCTAACGATTCATTCCTAGCAACTCTCAATCCTGCTTGTAAACTGCTTTCTCATTTGATCGTGATGTTTCTTTTAATGGCAATCTCCAATCCAATGGTGACTTTTTTGATCTGGTTACTTGCTGTATTGATCGGTATTTTTTTAGGCGGATGGAGAATGACTTACCTTCTGAAAAGGCTCTTGCCTTATTTAGGTTTTTTTATTCTTGTATTTTGGATGATGGCGGCGTTTGGAGAAGGGGAAGAAACGATTTGGAAATGGGCCTGGTTCCATATTACGCAAGAGAGCATGAATCATGGCTTAACAATCGGCTTGAGGATGTTAGCGTTTGTTACGTATGGATTATTATTCACCTCTACCACAGACATCACCTTGTTCATCATGAGTTTAATTCATCAATGTAAACTTTCACCTAAATGGGCGTATGGGCTATTAGCGGGGTTCCGCTTTATCCCACTATTCCAATCTGAACTAAACCAAATGAAGACGGCTCATAAAGTCAGAGGTTACAAGCAGAAAAATAGCTGGAAAGCTTTTATGAGGTACTCTTTGCCACTGTTCACTCAAGGAATAAGAAAATCAGAACGGATTGCTATCGCAATGGAAGCGCGTGGATTTACGGGCACAAGAGACAGAACGTATTATCAAACACCGAAAATAGTATCGAAAGACTTGGTCTACTTACTTTCTTTGGTAATTGTTGGATTGGGGATTATTATTTTTATTGGATGAATGGGAACGAATAGTTAGAGGGGAGAAGTGTTCGCGCACTTCTCCTTTCTACTTTGGAAGGTTCGTCAGTTGCCGGCATTCCTAAAGGTCTTTTTGATCGACGTTTAGTTCAATTAGATTCCCATCAGGGTCCGCACAGAATATTTGCGCAAAACCGCTCATGCCATTGGGTTTCTCTAACAGTTCAACATCCTTACTTTTCAGCCAATTCAACGTCTCTGTGTAATCCTGCACTCTTAGTGCAAAATGGCCTTCTCTGCTGCTCAGGCGTTTATCTTGGCGAATCGTTTGTGATGTGGGAAGAACGATTAGATGGAGCTGTTGTCCCTCAACTTCGTACCAGGCACCAGGAAAATCAAAATTAGGACGTTGTATTTCTTTTAAACATAAGATGCTGCTATAAAAATGCTTGGCGCGTTCTAAATTAGTAACCGTTAGACTAACGTGGTGGAGTTCTTTATATTGGATCACCGCAGTCGTCCCCCCTAAATAAATTTATTTTCATCATAACATAAATAGATGATTGTTATGGCGTGTTAAAAATTGCAGCTAGGAATCACTTTTTTAGTTACTAAGTGGTTTACAAGTGTCCACTTTATTGAAAAAAGACCAACTTACTACACCTTTATTGGCACTTACTACAAAATTAAGGACACTTACTACATATTTATTGAGACTTACGACGAAATTGTGGTCACTTACTACATATTTTCCGAAACTTACGACATTTACTGGATAATAATTGGAAAATTACAACAGCTTACAAAGTATTGTTTTGTTAGTTTATCGTCCACTTTAGAAATTTATCGGCCGGTTTTGGAGATATATCGTCCACTTCCGATTTTCCTCCATCACCCACCCAATAAAACCTAAAAAAGCCGGGCGGTTAGCCTGGCAGGGTCATTGTCTCAATTCTCACTGCCTGCCTGTCAGCTATTCACTCCAACAAGCTCTTTTTTTCGTTCTTCCCCGGAGTGATCAAACTCCTTGATCATCGCTATAAACGGTTCAATGAATTGAGGATCAAATTGTTTTCCAGAGCAGTCGCGCAATTCAGCGATCGCTTCATGGAAGGTTTTTGTTTTTTGATAAGGACGCTCGGTTGTCATTGCGTCAAAGGAATCGATCACACAGAGAATTCGCGCCAGCTTTGGAATCGATTTTCCTGCTAAGCCATATGGGTAGCCGTTCCCATCATAGCGTTCATGGTGGAGTTCAACTAGAGGAATCAAGTCTTCTAATTTCTTATTTGTTGAAATGATCTCTTTTCCATAGGTTACGTGCTTCTTCATCAATTCCCATTCATGAGACTCAAGCTTTCCTTTTTTATTTAAAATCTCCCTCGGGATTTCTATTTTTCCAATGTCATGGACAAGAGCTCCAAGTATCAGCGTTTTGCGTTCATGAACACTTAAGTTAAGCATCCGTGAAAAATCAACCGCATATTGGTAGACCCGTTTACTGTGGCGATAGGTATAGATATCTTTTGAGAGGAAGATCTTTAATTGAAACTCCGATTCCTCCAGCTCTTTTTCAAGTGAAAGCGAGTGATGAACGGAATATTCGGAAAGCCCATTATAGATTTGGACTAGATTTTTCCCTTGGTTCTTCGCCGCATACATCGCTTGATCCGCTTTGTTCAGAAGTTCAGAAATATTGTAGGTCTCTTTTTCACATTCGGCAATCCCAGATGAAAAGGACAAGCAGCCGTAAGGGAGACGTTCCACCCCTTTATAGTAGGTGTCATTTACTTTCTTCCGTAATTCATTCATGAACGAATAAGCTGTTTTACGATTGGTGTTTGGCATGATAATCGAAAATTCTTCGCCGCCATAGCGTGCAACGATAAAATTTGCCGCGTCGGACTCGGTTTTCAAAATGGCACCAAATTCCTGGAGCAGATGATCGCCTTGAATATGCCCGTACAAATCATTAAATTTTTTAAAATCATCGATATCAAGGATGACCACACTTAAAGACTGATCGGTTTCCTTTGCGATCGCTACTTCTTTTTCCAAAATTTCTTTAAAGTAACCGTGGTTATTGAGGCCTGTCAAGGTATCTTTGTTGGCTTTCTCGGAAATCTCTTTATATAAATTAAAATACTGTTTAAATGCTAATGATAATAAAAACGCAATACAGGTGAAAAGAGACAGACCGAATAATTCGTCGGGTTTCATTAAAATGACTAGGACTAATGAAAGTACAAGTGTGATAATATATGTGGCAGCTGTCTCTTCAATAATTTCCTTAAAAAAGTTTACGATGTTTTCAGATGTTGCCAATATGAAATAAATCCCAACTAATAGTAGATTTAGTGCAAAATAGGTGCAAAAAGAAAGTAAATAGGAAAGAATGTTATCGACACTGATCGGTCCAGTGATACCATTTGTATATATAAAAACATAATAGGCACTATTTATCATTAAAGAATAAACAGAGAAGTTAAACACATGTTTCCACCAGGCGATTTTTCGCTGGAATAAAGCAAATACAATGGAATGTATGAATAAAACAAGTAATGATGTATTTAGTCCAAACAAAAAAAGACTTGCTAGATAAATAGAAGAATCCATGGAAAGGGAATTACCCTTTGGAGGAATCAGTACGGTGTAGTAATTAAGCAATAAGATGGCACCGGAAAAAGAAAAAATAACAATCCAATCCATTTGAGAGTACTGTGGGATTTTAATTGAGAAAGTAAAAAACAAAATGCCTAAGACTGAAATTAAGAAAAGATATATATTTGCAGGTGTCTTTATATTACGCATACTCATCACTCTCATAAATAAATTTAGGAGAAGTAACAAAAATTACTTCTCCCTACCATTCTACTCTTATACTAATTTATATCCAGATGTTAAAGCAATAATAATTGAACCAATAATGATTGCATTGAAAAGAATTCCAGTTAATTTAATGCCTTTTTTTTGTTCATTTTTCATCTTTTTTCACCTCCTCTAAAGGAGACGGGTGTGTATTCACTCTTTTTGGCAACTGGATGATGAACCATGAGATGTTGGATGAAAAAGAAGATTCCAATATTCATAACGATATCACCGATACTGATGATTTGCGTTCGTGGATAGGGGTCTGTGATGGGAATAACATCGCCCAAAAATCCAAGATACGTAGAAGACGTTAGCATCGTATGCTTGGCGTATAGGCTTTCTTTAAGGACTTCGATATATTCAGGATCCAAAACGGCAGCTGCTTCCAATGAAACCGGCATTCTTCCGCCGTTGATCACCATGACTAAAAAATTGAGAAATACACCAATTAGAATGAGAGTAAATCCTGGGTTATTGCGGTTCATAAATAAAAATAGCAAACCGAGTACATATACCACAATGTAGATGTATCCGCTTACCTGTCCCAGAAATTTGTAATCGTTTTGGAGCATAAAAACGGCTAGTTCAACAACCAATAGGAGAGGAAAGATCCATCCCCACTTTAACTTTAGCTGTGCTAGAGCTCTTAGGTTCCCTTTTCGAAGAAACCCTACTATAAACGAAATAATGATGCCGTCAAATACCATCGTTGTTACCTACCTATGCCAGAATATATAGCTAATAGAAGAAGTTCAAAAATTCCACAAAAAAAAAATATTCCCACAATAATATAATCAAAGATATTCGTCGAATGCAAGGGGATGTTGCTTGGTCTTGTGTCGAATATGTGTATATTCTGATGTCTTGACTCGAATACTCTTATTTCATAGGATTGTCCCACGATATAAACCGACTGGTAGCTTAATGAATAGCTATTTATTACGTGAGTGCTCAACTATTTATTAAGCTCAAGAAAAGAGGTGTTATTAAAGACAGTTCTTGACATACTTTTCAGCCATTTAGAGGAATAAATCCAGGAATGGCACGTGCTGATCCCTCTTTTAATCAATGTTTATGTAGGAGGGGAAAGGGGGGAATTAATAGAATGATGTAAGTTCAAGCGAAACCCGCCTGTTTTTGTTGAAATAATGGTTATTTCCTGCGGAATGATCCCGCTTAAACCGACAATTTCCCGCCTGCATTAGCAGGGGAAATCCTTATAGGTCAGTACTTGCAGCTGTTTCAACCAAACGTTTGATTAGTATAGCATATATGGTATTTAGTCGAATGGCCGTCGTTTAGTGGCAAAAATGGTTCTGGAGCTATTTATTTCCAATTTATAGTTCACTTTTCAACAATTAATTTATGTATTTGGAGGGACAAACGCATATTTATCAAGGGATGTCTCAGTTTAAATCAAACGTTTGATTGAAAGGGAAACTTGGAGGAAATGGGTGAGATTTGTCATTTCATTGGATGGATTTGGAGTAAATAATCACAGGTGGGCGGAAATGGAGAGGAGTTTTGAGGAGAGCGAGAACTAGTACTATTACTCAAGAGGCTGTAAACGACCGTGAAGGCGAAAAAAGAGAGAGGTTGGTCGTTAAGAGAGGTTCTAAGTGACCGTGAAGGAAGAGAAAAGGAAAGTTCGGTCACATAGAGAGGTTCTATGTTACTGTGAAGGAAGAAAAAAGGAGAGTCCGGTCACATAGAGAGGTTCTAAACAAAATCAGCTAGTGTGATGCTCATTTCATTTTAGTAATATAGTTTTTTGAGCTCTTTCGCCGGTAAAACGAGTTTACGCGGTGAAATAATTTTGTTCTAGCGGGTTTCTCCATTCTTCTATTTTGTGCTATTTTTAAATATATCAAAAAGACATTTAATATAATGCCCATTGGAGGAAGTTTACATGTTAGGTGCCATTGAAGCAGGAGGAACAAAATTTGTTTGTGCAGTAGGGGATGAATCGGGTAAGATTCAGGAGCGTTTTCAAGTTTCTACAACCGTTCCTGAGGAGACCATTCCTAGGGTGATCGAATTTTTTAAAAAATATCCTATCCAAGCCATCGGAATTGGCTCGTTCGGACCGATTGATGTGAATCGGGAAAGTCCAACTTATGGAATGATTACCACAACACCGAAAACAGCATGGAGGGACTTCCCATTTGTTGACACGTTCAATGAGGCTTTTTCCGTTCCAGTCGGATTCAATACGGATGTAAATGCTGCTGCATTGGGTGAATCTGTTCTGGGTGCTGCAAAAGGTCTGGATAGCTGCCTTTACATCACTGTTGGGACTGGCATTGGAGCAGGTGCGATTGTACAGGGGGAACTCTTGCAGGGGTGGTCACATCCTGAAATGGGTCACATTCTTGTAAGACGGCATCCGAATGATGAATACAAAGGCAAATGCCCATACCACGCTGATTGCCTGGAAGGTTTGGCTGCTGGACCCGCGATTGAAGAACGATGGGGTGCACAAGGAATCCATCTGGTGGAGCGTTCCGAAGTATGGGAAATGGAAGGGTACTATATTGCACAGGCACTTATGCAATATATACTGGTTCTCTCTCCTAAAAAAATTATTATTGGCGGCGGCGTTATGAACCAAAAGCAGGTATTCACGTCTATCTATAAGTTTCTATCGGAATTAATGAACGATTATATCACCTTACCAAAGCTTTCTAACTATATTGTGAGTCCTGGTCTAGGGGATAATGCCGGGATCACGGGGTCCCTTCTGCTTGCCCATCGAGCGTTACTTGAAGCTGGACTTGAAAAATAAACTTAAACCATCCTAATAAAAAGCGTAATAGGCGATGACCTATTACGTTTATTATTTTTTTCATAGATTCCCGGTCTTAACGAAGAATGGCTGGACGCCTTGAAATAAAGAGTGAGTAAATGCTGAAGCCATTTTTCTCCATTCCTTTCAGGCATTTTGAGGGATAGGTTCAGGACTGGAGAGTGGTGACACCACTTTTAATTAAACATTTGTGTAGTAGAGAAAAGGCGGGAAATTAATAGAATGATGGAAGTTTAAGAGAAACCCATCAGAATTTGTGGAAAGGTGGGTTATTTCCTGCGGAATGATTTTGCGAATCTCGACAATTTCCCCTCAACCTTGGCAGGGAAAATACCTATAGAACCGTACTTACAGCTGTTTCAACTAAACGTTTGATTAGTATAGCATATATGGAATCACGTCGATTGGCTGTCGTTTAGAGACAATAATTGTTCAAAGGCTATTTATCTCCTAATTTTAGGTCTTTTTTAACAATTAATTTATAAATTTGAAGGTATGAATACTTATTTATCAAGGGTTGAAGACACTTTTATTCAAACGATTGGTTGAAAGGGGAATTGGGGAAAATAGGCGAGTTGTGTCATTTCATGGATCGGTTATGTGAAAGAAGGGGAATCGAAAAAGGCAGCGAATTAATTAGGTATTCTATATTAATGTGAGGTCTGATATGTCAACTCCAAAACATATTGTTTCAGCTGCAACTATTGTACTTAATGAGCAAGGGGAAATTTTATTAATTAAAGGTCCACGAAGGGGATGGGAAATGCCTGGTGGTCAGGTTGAAGAAGGAGAATCATTGAAGGAGGCTGCAATCAGGGAAACAAAAGAAGAAAGCGGAATAGATATTGATGTGATTAAATTTTGTGGTGTATATCAAAATGTGAGCCAATCGATATGTAGTACTTTATTTTTGGGGATACCCACCGGAGGAGAGCTGACCACTTCCTCAGAAAGTTTGGAAGTAGGTTTCTTTCCAGTTGAAGAAGCATTGGAAATGGTCACTTGGAATAATTTCAGGCAAAGAATCGAGTATTGTTTAAACGAAAAACTTCATCCTTTTTTTGTGGAGTGTTGATTTAGGTTTTTTTATGTGTAGTTGTTAAAAGAATGGAACGGACAGGAGTTACAGTTGGTTTTTCTTTGGAGAATATTTCAGTAATCAGCCCTAACTCGGAAATATTCACATACGAACAATCAGTCCATGCTAGAACTGATTGTTCATAAAATTATTTTTTGATACTGAAATTATCAGCTAACAACGTCCAGTTCGATGGATATGGATAGCCTAATGCCCAGTAACTAATTCCGCGGAGATTAAATTCCTTAGCCAAGTCGAACTTGGCTTGGGCGCTACGGGCATCTTCAAACCAAACTTCATGGCCACGGCCTTTTTCATCGACGTAACGGAAAAATGGTGATTGGGTGGTGTCATCATATTGAATCGATGCCCCGTATTTTACCGCACGCGCAATCGCTTCTTGTGTACTAAATGTTTCTGCTTCTTGTCCTTTAACATGTGGAAGGAGCCAATCACGGGCATAAATTTGGAACCCTAAGAATATTTTTTCTGCCGGCATAACGGTCCGTGCGTATTCCACGACACGTCTCATTTGGTTGATAGGAGAGATCGCCTGTGGCGGCCCTAATCGGTATCCCCATTCATAGGTCATCAGCACGACAAAATCTACAATTCTTCCATGTGCTTCATAATCATGTGCTTCATACAGCAGACCCGCTTGTGTCGCACTTTGCTTGGGTGCAACTGCCGTTGAGACAAAATATCCTCGCGGATGAAGACGGTCCACGGTTAGTTGGAGGAATAGATTGTAATTTTCGCGATCGGCTGGCAACACATTTTCAAAATCAATGTTTACTCCTTTATATCCCTTTTCATCCATAATCCGAAGCATATTTGTCAGTACCTTTTCACGTAATTCTGGACTAGATAAAAGGGTATGAGCCACGTTTGAGCCAGCTGCAGTTGAAGTGAAGTTTGTAATCGACATCATCGGTGTGACATTACTTGTTTTTGCTGCTTGAAGGGTTAGCTCATCATGAACTGGAGTGAGATCCCCCTTTTCATTGATTAAGTAAGCAAATGGACTGATATACGTGAGCAACTGGCTAAGTTCCTTAACCGTTTCAGCCGCTGCTTGATCGGGTTGATAGGTATAGGCATTGACTTCGATGGTTGGTTTCTTGATTGGTATTCTTAGCCGTGTACCCGAATAAATAAGGTTTGGATTTTGAATCTGGTTTTCATCGATAATCGCTTGGACTGTTACCCCGTAACGATTTGCGATTTGCCATAATGCTTCCCCAGATTGAGTCACGTGTATCCGTGGAGGGATAATTAGTTTTGTCCCTGGATATAAAAGAGATGGATTTGTGAGTTGATTTGCCTGGATGATCGAGTTAATTTCCACCCCATATTGTTGTGAAATCGACCACAATGTATCACCGGATCTAATGATGTGTGATGTTCCGGGGACTGGGATTACTAGTGATTGCCCAACTAACAGCTGGTTCGGGTTTTGCAGCCCATTTGATTGAACAATTCCATTCATATTTACTTTGTAACGAGCAGCAATTTGCCAAAGCGTTTCACCGCTCCGGACCACATGGATCACCATCTGCCTCTCCTCCTGTTTCACTTCAATAATGTAACCTATGTGGGTTAGAAGGATTGGGTTAATTGTCTATATAAATTTATGGGCACAGTTAGATTTTTTCGTAAAAAAGCTAATCATCGAATATTAGTGGGGATAAGTGAAATCAAATTATTCTTATTTTTCTATAGAAGTTGTTGTATGATCCTCAAAGAAACGACATATAGTCTGAATGCTTAGTTTTTTGTAATAGTATTGACAGTTTTTCGACATAATTATAGAATTACATTGAAATATATGAATCTATGCTTTTCTAATACGGTTGATCGGGGGATCAACTAAACCAGCTTATTATTACACTTCCCATTCCAAAACATAACATCTTGCGTTCAAAAGTAGGATTGAAAAATTTCGGGAGTAATTTTCGTGATGTAATTGTTTTTTTGCACTAATTTGAAATCGTTTTCAATTTTTTTTGACAATAAAATCCCGATGAAACAATACGAGCAGGTGTTATGTGAAGAAACTGAGTGAGGTAATATAAAAGGAGGAATTATTTTGGCAAAAAAGGTTTTAGAGGACTTCTTAACACCCCAACTGAACGAGTTGCGGGAAAACGGCCTCTACAATGTCATTGATACTGTAGGAGGACCAAACGGCCCTATAGTTACCATCAATGGCGAATCATTAATCAATATGTCATCCAATAACTATCTTGGCCTAGCCAATAATGAAAGAATGAAGCAAAAAGCGCATGAAGCAATCGAGGCATATGGGTTGGGGGCCGGTGCGGTCCGTACAATCAATGGTACATTGACAATCCATAATGAATTGGAGAAAACAATTGCCAAGTTCAAGCATACCGAAGCTGCCATTGCTTTCCAATCCGGGTTCAATTGCAACATGGGTGCCATTTCAGCCCTGATGACAAAGAAGGATGCAATTCTCTCAGATGAATTGAACCATGCATCGATTATTGATGGGTGCAGATTGTCAGGAGCGAAAATTATCCGCGTCAAGCACCAGGACATGGACGATTTGCGTCGAGTAGCGAAAGAGACAATTGAAAGCGGTTTATACGAAAAAGTCATGTACATCACAGACGGAGTTTTTTCAATGGACGGTGATGTAGCAAAGCTTCCGGAAATCGTTGAAATTGCTGATGAGTTTGGGTTAATCACGTATGTAGATGATGCTCATGGCTCTGGTGTAATGGGTAACGGTGCTGGTACGGTTAAGCATTTTGGCCTCTCAGACCGAATTGACTTACAGATTGGGACCCTTTCAAAAGCGATTGGCGTCGTAGGCGGATATGTAGCAGGTACAGAGCAGCTGATTGACTGGCTGAAAGTCCGCGCACGTCCTTTCCTGTTTTCAACCTCATTGACTCCGGGAGATGCGGCGGCATGTATCGAAGCTATCAATATCATGACCGAATCGACAGAAAAAGTTGAAAAGCTTTGGGAAAACGGAAGATATCTAAAAGAAGGCTTAAAGAACCTTGGTTTCGAAATTGGCCATTCCGAAACACCAATTACCCCATGCATCATAGGAAAAGAAGATCTGACCCAGTTATTTTCGCGCAGGCTGATGGAAGAAGGCGTTTATGCAAAATCGATCACCTTCCCAACAGTTCCGAGAGGTACAGGCAGGGTTAGGAATATGCCTACTGCTGCGCATACCAAGGAAATGCTCGATGAGGTTCTGGCGGTCTATGGAAAAATAGGCAAAGAATTGTCTATTATATAATCGTTTACAATTTCACAAACTATAACAGAGTTCTTGCTTCAGTTGAATAACTGTAAAATAAACCTCAGGAGGTCTCTAATATGAAAAAAATACTTATTACTGGCAGTCTCGGCCAAATCGGTTCTGAATTGACACACCGTCTCAGAGTAATGTACGGAACAGAAAACGTTGTTGCAACAGATATTCGCCATATCGAAGGCAATCCAGTCATCGAGGGTGGTACATTTGAAATACTTGATGTTATGGATTACGAAGCAATGCTAGGCCTTTGCAAAAAATATGAAGTTGACACCCTCATGCATCTTGCAGCCCTATTGTCGGCAGTAGGAGAAACCAAACCAAAATTCGCATGGGACCTAAATATGGGTGGCCTGATGAACGCCCTTGAAGTTTCCCGTGAGCTAAACCTGAAATTATTTATACCGAGCTCCATCGCTGCTTTCGGACCAGGAACACCGGCAGATATGACACCGCAGGATACGGTACAAAGGCCTGCCACTATGTATGGTGTTACCAAGGTAGCTGGTGAATTGCTTTGTGACTACTATTTTACTAAATACGGTGTAGACGCACGCGGAGTAAGGTTCCCAGGACTGATTTCGTACAAGACTCTTCCAGGCGGGGGAACAACCGACTACGCAGTAGATATTTACTATGAAGCACTTAAGAACAAGAAATATACATCTTTCATTGGCAAAGGAACCTATATGGACATGATGTATATGCCTGATGCTATCGATGCAATCATTCAATTAATGGATGCTGATCCTTCAAGATTGAAGCACCGCAACGCATTTAACATCACTGCGATGAGCTTTGAGCCGGAACAAATTGCTGCATCAATTAGAAAATTCATTCCTGAATTCGAAATCTCATACAATGTTGACCCTGTACGCCAAGGCATTGCAAATTCATGGCCAAACAGCATTGATGCCTCTGCCGCACGTGAAGAATGGGATTTCAATCCTCAATACGACCTGGATCGTATGACAAAAGATATGCTGGAAAATTTATCAGAGAAATTAGGCATTCCTTTTAGAGAGCTTGCATTAGCCTATTAATTATTAGTTTCCTTTCCCCAAACTATTTTATGAAAACTGGGGTAAAGGAAAGCGCTCTCTTCTATAAAAACTATTATAATTCATCTGCGAAAAAAAGACAAATGTATTTTCAGGATGGACTCTTTCATGTATATTAGAAATTTGAAATAAAGAGGGGGAAATTTAAATGGCAAACAAGGAATTGAATAGGGGTTTAAGTTCACGCCATATTCAGATGATTGCGTTGGGCGGAACGATTGGTGTAGGTCTATTTATGGGATCTTCAAGCACGATAGGCTGGACGGGTCCATCCGTAATGCTTGCTTATGCAATTACAGGAATTTTTCTATATTTGATTATGCGTGCCATGGGCGAAATGCTCTATTTGGAACCAAGTACAGGTTCATTCGCAACATTTGGCTATAAGTATATCCATCCAATAGCGGGATATATGACTGCCTGGAGCAACTGGTTCCAGTGGGTAGTTGTCGGCATGGCGGAAGTCATCGCAATCGGCACATATATGCATTATTGGTTTCCAGATCTTCCTGCGTGGATTCCAGGCCTTATCGCAATGGTTATCCTTGGGGCAGCAAACTTTATTTCTGTTAAATCATTTGGTGAGTTCGAATTTTGGTTTGCTTTGATTAAAGTAGTTACGATTGTATTGATGATTGTTGCAGGTTTCGGCCTGATTTTCTTCGGCTTTGGCAACGGAGGAGAATCAATCGGCCTATCAAACCTCTGGAAAAATGGCGGCTTCTTTACTGGCGGAGTTAAAGGGTTCCTCTTTGCCCTAGCACTCGTTGTGGGTGCTTATCAAGGTGTTGAGCTTATCGGTATTACAGCTGGTGAAGCGAAAGATCCTCAGAAAACAATAAGGAACGCGATTCAAAGTACAATTTGGCGTATCCTCGTTTTCTATATTGGCGCAATTTTTGTTATTGTCACAGTTTATCCTTGGGATCAATTGACATCTATCGGAAGCCCGTTCGTAGCAACTTTTGCAAAAATCGGTATTACAGCTGCAGCTGGAATCATTAACTTTGTGGTTATCACTGCTGCATTGTCAGGCTGCAACAGCGGTATCTACAGCGCAGGGCGCATGCTTTATACTCTTGGAGTCAATGGACAAGCTCCAAAAGCGTTTGCGAAGGTTTCAAGTAATGGGGTGCCTTTATTCGGTACAATTGGCGTACTGATCGGCCTTGGCTTTGGAGTTGTTTTAAGTTATATTGCACCGGAAAAACTGTTTGTGTACGTTTATGCTTCAAGTGTTCTTCCTGGGATGGTTCCTTGGTTTGTCATTCTGATCAGCCAAATCAAGTTCAGGAAAGTCCATGCTGCAAAAATGGCCGCCCATCCATTCAAAATGCCTTTTGCGCCTGTCACTAACTATTTGACAATTGGCTATCTGGTAGCGGTGCTTATCGGTATGTGGTTCAATGAGGACACTCGTGTATCGCTGATTGCGGGTATTGTGTTCCTGGCTATTGTGGTAATTAGCTTTTATGCTTTCGGAATAAACAAGCGTGTACCTGCGGATCTTCAAGCAGAGGATCTGAAAGAGAAGAAAGTGATCTAAACTCCTGACTTTTTGATTGTGGGAGAAACGGAAGGGTATAAGGAAGCTATTAATATAAGAAGCAATAAATAGGGACAGTTTTCATAAATTGTCCCTATTTTTCTTGCAGGCTGCATGCTAAGAAAACCAACGGAACATCTATGTAGAGAATCTTAATTATAGAACTCAGGTGAAAACAATGAAGTATCGATCAGCATTTGAAATCATTGGTCCAATTATGATTGGGCCTTCCAGTTCACATACAGCTGGTGCAGTCCGGATTGGCCGCGTTGCCCGAACCCTATTCGAGGGCCAGCCGAAAAAGGCTGTTCTCTCGCTTTACGGCTCATTTGCAAAAACGTATAAAGGACATGGAACTGACTTGGCTCTTGTTGCGGGCTTATTGGATTTTGATACGTTCGACGAGCGGATACCCGACACATTGGAAATAGCGGAACAATTGGGTATGGAGGTCATCTTTCAAGAGGAAGAGGCCATTACAGAACATCCAAACACAGTAAAGATTAATCTTTTTGATGAAGATAAAGAGTTGGAGATTATCGGCATCTCCATTGGCGGAGGAACCATTGAAATAACTGAAATCAATTCGTTCAAACTAAAATTATCGGGTGACCCTGCAATACTGGTCATTCATAATGACCGTTTTGGAGTAATCAGCTCTGTAACATCCATTCTTTCGCAAAATAAAATAAACATCAGTCATATGGAAGTGTCCAGGAAAGATAAAGGCGACATGGCAATCATGGTAATTGAGTCCGATGAAAAGCTAGATGACCAGGTGATCAACGGGGTGCAAAAGCTGGATAACGTTATAAGTGTAATCCGTATGGTTGTATAAATGGGTGTTTTCGGGCACGAACATAAATTAAGAGAAGACAGCAGGGGGAAATCCTATGTTTCGTAATGTAGCTGAACTTGTTTCGCTGGCGGAACAACGACAGGTTAAAATAGCCGAAATTATGATTCGGCAGGAAATAGAAGTGACTGGCCTTTCCCGTGAAGATGTGATTGCCAAAATGGATCAGAACCTGACGGTAATGGAACGGGCTATCGAACGGGGCTTAAATGGAGTAAAATCACGCACTGGACTCACAGGCGGAGATGCAGTATTGCTGCAAAACTATATTCAGGGCGGAAAGTCCCTTACGGGCACATTGCTGTTGGATGCGGTGAGCAAGGCGGTTGCCACGAATGAAGTCAATGCAGCAATGGGCATCATTTGTGCCACGCCAACTGCCGGTTCGGCCGGGGTTGTCCCGGGTACATTATTTGCGGTAAAGGATAAACTCAATCCAACTAGGCAGGAAATGATTGAATTTTTATTTACGGCAGCGGCGTTTGGGTTTGTCGTTGCAAACAATGCGTCCATTTCAGGGGCTGCAGGCGGTTGCCAGGCAGAGGTAGGTTCGGCTTCAGGTATGGCAGCAGCAGCAATCGTTGAAATGGCTGGCGGTACACCAAAGCAATCAGCAGAAGCGATGGCCATCACCTTGAAAAATATGCTGGGTCTTGTTTGCGACCCGGTTGCCGGCCTCGTTGAAGTGCCTTGCGTGAAACGGAATGCAATGGGTGCATCGAATGCTTTGACAGCAGCCGATATGGCCCTTGCCGGGATAACCAGCAGGATTCCATGTGACGAAGTCATTGGAGCCATGTATGCAATAGGACAGTCAATGCCGGCTTCATTAAGGGAAACAGCCGAAGGCGGACTAGCGGCTACCCCGACCGGACGTAGGCTTGAAGCAGAAATCTTTGGCCAGCCTAAAGTAAAACTGATTGATTATTTAGTATAACTACTTCAAAAAGCTGCCGGTCATACTAGGCAGCTTAATTTTTGGTATCTATGAAGGAGAAACGGAATGCAAAAGGTCCATTGCAGATTCCCTGAAAACTTATAGCAAACTTTAATAAATATTCTGGATAAAAATGCTGCCAAGTAACTTCCACTTATACTCTTCGTTTTTCATGCATGTACTTCATCCATTTTTTTAGTTTAAAACAACAAATAAAATACCCAACAAACGAGACCGAAGCTACTCCGACTGCTAGCTCCCAGATTAGGTCATGAGAGGTATAGATTCCTGCTGCGATCCCTGTAAATCCGAAGAGTGTTAACTGAAATAACTGTTTTTTCGTAGTTTCATACATGGAAAATTGGAATTGTCTTCTTTGTTCGACTTCCTTTAACTGCTCTAATTTTTGAGGTGCATTAAGGAATTCTGTAACCGAATGGAAGATTTTAAAGATAGGCTGCGATTGAAGCCATTGCCAGACGAAAAGCCATTTATTATTCCCTTGGTTGTTTAACCACTCCATAAAAACAGGTTTCCCTAATTCCAGGATTTCCGCCTCTGGGGCTAAATTACGGATGATCCCTTCTATCGTTACAACCGACCGGCCTAAAAAGACGAATCTGGTTGGAATCTGAATGGGCAGTGCCTGAATCATATCGTTGATTTCTAATTTTAATGCCAGAAGGTCCATTTCTTTTAATTGTGCCGGTTGAAAGGTGATGAATTCCGCTAAGATTCGTTCAATGGTTCTTGATTCAGCCTCAGGGAGCAAAACGCCTAAATGGAATAAGCAATCAACCGCCTTCGGGTAATTTTTTGCAAGAAAGCTTTCGATTAATCCTTGAAAATAGCCGGCATCCTTTTTGGAAAGTTCGCCTACCATTCCGAAATCTAGTAAAATGATTTTTCCTTCCTTTGATACAAGAACGTTTCCAGGATGCGGGTCGGCATGGAAAGTACCGGTTTCCATCCATTGGGGAAGAAATACTTTCATCAGCCGTTGCGCCAACTCCTGCCGACTCACGGCTAATTGGTCGATCGCCTCGTTATTGGTCAGCCGTAATCCTTCGACCCACTCCATGACTAGCACATTTGAGGTACTAAGGTCAGGATACACCAATGGAATTTGGACGATATCCATCTCCTTAAATCGCTCTCTAAACGTAAGGATGGTGTTCAATTCTTTGGAATAGTCCAGCTCTCGTTCAATCACTTGTTTTACTTCTTTAAATAGGACCTTAAAATTCATAAATCCTTTTGGAAGGGGAACTAAGTGATCGACAAACCACATGACAATACTTAAAATCCGAAAATCCGTTTGGACAATCGAATCAATATGCGGTCGCTTTACTTTAATCGCCACTTCTGTTCCATCTTGTAGCACACCTTTATACACCTCTCCAATCGATGCGGAGGCAATCGCTGTTTTTTCAATCGATTGGAAGTGTTGATGATACGAGTTTCCCCATTCCTTTTCTAAAATTTCCTGAATTTCGCACCAGTCCGATGGGGGGACTTTATCTGTCATATCTTCGATTTGACGGATAAATGCAGGAGGGAGCAAATCAGCACGTGTGCTTAGGATTTGTCCAAGTTTGATGAGCAAGCCTTCTAATTCAAACAGAGTTTGTCGAAACCGTTCTCCAATTTTACCCCAAAGCTTTTCCCATTCCGCTTTAGGTTTTCGACGGATTTTGTACCAATAAATTTGAAGAAAGATGACAAAAGCTAGAGAAAGAACCTTCGACATCCGCACCAACTTATTTTTCGTCTTCATATGAAACCCCACATTCCATTCCAGGCTTTTCTAGTTACTACGATTTTTATAGACATAAAGTTTCAACTCTTGCAGCCACTTATTAAAACAAATGGAATCTTCCGATTATGATCGTCCAAATGATCAAAGTTAAGATTGGCATGGAGATTAGGGTGATTAACCACGCTCTTTCCAATAGGTTATAGCCTTTTTTCTCCGCAAACCATTCAGACATTAGGATCAGGAGATAAAGGGCGATGAACTCTAGCGTAATAGTTAATAACTTATAGAGTACAAAATTGAAGAAGCCATGATTGTCCATGTTTATCCCCCTTCGCTTGTACATGTTTATTCGTTTCCAGGCGAAAGTATTATAAAAACTAAGGCTGTGGTGTCAGGCACCATTTACAAAATGTCCCTACCCTAATTAAGAGGAAGCTCGCTACGGTTAAACGATTTGATACTATAAATATATTTTTATACAAAAAAATTGACAAAATCTGAACGGAATTTGTCGCTGAAGAGGTCATTTTCGTAGGAAAAGTTGAAATATGGGCTGAATTTTATCCCCGGGTACCTTGAGATGATGAATTTCCTCAAAAATAAAAATAAAAGATTAGATTTGTAGATTTTTGACCGAACATTCTTAATTGCGAACACAACACCTCTTTGTTAAGATAGTAATGTACTTAATAACGAATGGAGCGGTGTTATGAAAATTGGTAAAAAATTCAAGAGTTTAGTATTAGTTGGCGCTTTACTTATGTCCTTACCCGTTAACGCTTTTGCAAAAGGCCCTGCAAACGCCGCAAAAAGTCCTCAAAAACCGGTCATTGATTATGTGGCTTTAGGGGATTCGCTCGCAGTAGGATATACGCCCTTTGGTCCAGGTGATGTAGGATATCCTGACTACATTGCACAAGATTTTGAGAAAGAAAATTACAAAGTTGATTACGATAATTATGCGGTCCCTGGCTATACTTCAGCCCAATTGTTGAAAGATGTCCTTTCCAACAAAGAGGTAAGGGCGGGAATTAAAGAAGCTGAGTACATTACCATTGATATTGGGGGAATTGACCTTCTAGGGGCTCTAAAGGCTGACCCAACTGGTAAGGCTGCTCCAGCTGCAATTGCCCGTGCATCTCTGAATTTACAAATCATTTTACAAACGATTGATAATTTAAACCGCAATGCGAAGGTTTATGTCATGGGTTATTACAATACCTTCCCTTATTTGCCTGCGGAACAACAGGCCGGGCTGCTGCCATTGTTGTTTGCGTTTAATAGTAAAATCGACACGCTATCCAAAGCCAATCACGATACGTATGTGCCGACATACAATGTGATTGCATCAAACTATCCATTGTATCTTCCAAATCCATTTGACATTCATCTAAGTCTAGCAGGCTATCAAGTTGTTGCCGACCAGTTCTGGAGAGAAATTGATCCGACCTTACCATAGAGGAAATAACGACAACCAGAACGTTATTATCACCGATAAAAAGCATAAAAGTAACCGCTCATCCATCTGGATTGGGGGTTACTTTTTTTATCCCACAAAGTGAGATATTTGGTGCAAAGGACATATCCCTGTATAATAAAAAGAAATATGAAGCTATTGAATGATCCGATTATAAGCACTAATACTCCCTCATTTGAAAGGAACATGAACCCATGCGATTAGAAGGAAAGAAAGTAATTAGTCTCGTTCATAATGATTTTGAAGATTTAGAGTTATGGTATCCGATTCTTAGACTTCAGGAAGAGGGGGCAGTCGTCCATCTTGCCGGAGAAAAAGCAAAGGAAAAATATATTGGTAAATACGGCGTACCGGCGATCTCTGATTTTGCCTATGGTGAGGTTAGCGCTGAAGACTATGACGCAATCTTAGTTCCAGGAGGATGGGCACCAGATAAAATTCGACGTTTCCCTGAAGTCCTTTCTCTGCTTCAGCAGATGAATGCGGATGAAAAGCCAATCGGACAAATCTGCCACGCAGGCTGGGTACTAGTTTCTGCAAAAATCCTTGATGGAAAAAAAGTAACCAGTACTCCTGGTATCAAAGATGATATGGAAAATGCAGGCGCGATTTGGTATGACGAACCCGTTGTGACGGACGGTCACCTTGTGTCCAGTCGTCGTCCACCGGATCTGCCTGACTATCTACGCGAATTTATTAATGTCTTAGAAAAGAAATAGTCATGGAAGGGAGATAGCGAGCAATAACTCGCTGTCTTTTTTTTGATTCTGTGGCTAGTCATTCTCCGAACATGGGGTCAGACATCCTCCTTTTTTCTGAGGTCATGGAAACGTTAACACCTAATCGTTACGGTTAATTCTTTTTTTCCGAGGTCACGGTAACGATTAACCTCTAATCGTTACCACTGACTGCTTTTTTCTTTGATTACGGGCAGAATAACTTTGCTAATTGATTTTTCTCGCGGAAAGATTGAATTTTTCTAATGGGATTAGAAGATGATGGTGTTTACACCTCGACCGACCAAACCACAAACCATGAAACCTTTCCATTTATCATTCGTATGTTTTATTGATAAGAATAAGGGTAATTTTGTAGAAAATAAACAAACGAGGGTGACTCAAAATACATGGAAACAAGAGATGAATTATTGAAAGAACTAACTGTTATTGAGAAGTGGGAAAATGGCCAGAGCGATCTGTGGATTTGGGATCGCCTGGGACGGCTGCCATTTAAGATACTCGATAAAATCACTCCGCAATTCATTCACAATAAAGTGGGGAAATTACTAGAAGAGGTCGGTAACTATATTCAGACCGGCGGCAGCTATTTAATTAAAGAAGATAAACTATTTGATAAAATTGAAAAAGAGACAGGTAAGCCGATTAACCAAATAGCTGATATCAAGGAGATCCCTTTAGCTGACATGAATAAGATAAGCGAAGAGTTGACCGGTCAACGAAAGAAGTTTGCGACGATCCAAGGAGCGAGCACCGGAATCGGCGGGATTTTTACTCTTGCGATCGATGTTCCGGCTTTAATGGGCATTTCATTAAAAACGCTGCAGGAAATTGCTATCATCCATGGATATGATCCTAACGAAAAAAGCGAACGAATTTTTATAATTAAATGCCTGCAGTTTTCCTCGGCCGATATTGTCGGCAAACGTGCGATTTTGAATGAGCTTTCCAGCTATTATCAACAAGGGAGCGGGTCAGGTGAAATGATGTCGCAGCTGCAAGGCTGGCGTGAGGTTGTTTATACATACAGAGACCAGTTTGGGTGGAAGAAGCTGTTTCAAATGGTACCTATTGCTGGGATGATTTTTGGTGCATTTACAAACAGGTCAATGATTAATGACCTAGCGGAGACCGGGATTATGCTTTATCGGAAAAGAAGGATTCTTGAGAGATTGGAACAGGAATAGTGTCAATCTAATTTGGTCGTAAGTTTGTTAATAAAAGAAACAGCATTTTTTGAAGGGATTACGTTTCCAATCGTAAAGCTGAAAAAAGCACCGCATAATGCGGTGCTTTGTCATTTACAGATTAAAAAGCCCAGTTACGATTTTGTACAGGGAGAACAAGTTTTTTTCATTTTATAACTTGTTTTTAAGAATAAAGGAGGATTATTTAGAAAATGCTACTTAAATGGGGAAGATTGGTTATCGTTAGGGGGGACTGCCTTGTTCAATCATATGGTAAAAGCTATACCTAATTTATTTACGATTGGAAATTTATTGTGCGGTGTTCTTTCAATCACCTCTAATATGAGTGGCTTTTTGGAAGTATCCTCCATTTTTATTTTCTTATCGGCAGTTTTAGATCTTCTTGACGGAAGAATAGCAAGAAAATTAAAAGTGAATAGTGAATTTGGCGTAGAATTAGATTCTTTAGCTGATATTGTTAGCTTCGGAGTTGCTCCTGCACTTCTATTTCATTCGATAGCTGCACCATCCATTTTAACTTCATTGGCATTTATCCTTTTCCCAACGATGGGGGCATTGAGATTAGCTAAATTTAGTGTTAAACCAACCATTGGATATTTTAGAGGATTACCTATTCCAGCTGCTGGATTGCCATTGGCTGGTATGGGATTGTTTTTATATAGCAATGCATGGATCACCTTAATCCTCGCTTTCTTAATGGTAAGTCCAATTAGGATTAAAAAAATTTAATATTATTATCTATTGTTTAAAAGCTAGTAACTTTTTCAAAAAAGGAATAGACTTCTTGTTTTTTGAAATGATACGATTGGAAAAATGAAAATTAATACATATAAAGTCATCATGGTTAAGAGAAAATTTCAAACAGACAAAAACCCCATATCTACAAGAGTAGGTAAGAGGGTTTTTGTCTGTTCCATGCCATTCCTAATTCATTAGAGTTACGGTTTTTTCCTCAAAGTATTTATTCATTAGTAAATTAAGTCTGATTGAAAGTGTAATATATTCGGAGCTGCTTGGACCTATTTGATTATATATTTCGCTTAGTTTCGTTTTAAGAGTAACTATTTCCTGTAAAAGTTCCATGTTTTCATTATGAGCAGATTCGATTGCTTCCATCATACACCTCGTAAAATAATATTTTTTTCCAACAATGGTTTGGAAGGCATGATGACTTGATTCCTTATTCTTCGTCTTCTAATGATAATACGATTCCAATCCCATTCTGATAGTAACATAGTGGATTTTTCATGTGAACAGGGAATGAAATAGTAAAAATATTTGAAAAAAGGTAAATAATATTGGTATATCAAGTGTTCTCCAATAGCAATTTGTAACCGCTTGAAAATAAACAAATACTGAATTTAGCTTATTTCGATTCACTGCGAACAAGTTATATTGTAATAACATCAAAATTAAAATAAAAATATTTTAATAATTACAAATAATTAAGATGAGGCATCAAATCTGGTTAAAGCTTTTTATAAAAAAAATATCCGGCAAGATGCCGGATCTACAAAAAATATATTAAAAGGGGGTCATGAAAAAGAAAAAGTTAAATGTTGTCCTCTTCATGTATTTATCGTACTACTTAATCATGAACAAACTATGAATAAACCGTTTAGTTTTTATTAATAAAGTTAAATTCAAAACTATTTATGGGAATTATAAGTTAAATAACATTGGGCTCTGCCCACTAGATCGTTAGATATTGTTTGCTAAAATTGTTACAAATGCGCTTAGTAGAACAGTTCCAATGGCTATGAAACTATAAGTAAGGTTCTTTTTGCGCTTTTTCTTTTTAAGCATTTCTTCTGTGGTGAGCCAGTAGCTTTTTGACATCTATTTTTACTCCTTTGTGCCATTTATAAAATTTACTGTATTCCTGATGTTTTTCTGGGTTTCCAAAATGATATTATACAATAATTTCAAAAAGCTGGAAAGTGGACTATAGCTGGTAAGATTAAGGAAATCCATTGAGGAATAAACATACAAACCTCCTCCTTATATTAATCAACTATTTGAATCGGAAAAAGAAAAAGGTAATTTCTGTCGAAAATTGTGTTTTGAAATTGGTAAGAGATGGTACAATAGAATGATGAATTTGGGAATTATTTAATGTCGTTAAGATGTTTTTTGTTTCTTGTTCTTCCTAATCGTAGGTGGCAAAAACCTTGGCATGGCTCAGCAGCTTCATTGGCAGGCATCCATTTAGTTTTTTACATAAGAATCGGTGGGTAATTCGCCTAATTTATAGGTGAAATAAGCTCCCATATTTTCTTTTAGCATAGTATGCAAAAGAAAGTAGGTGAAAACATGACATTAGGGTCACATGGTATGATGTCATTTCCAGGAATGGGGATGAGCGGTTCACCAGGAATGGGGATGGGCGGTTTCCCTGGAATGGGAATGGGCGGTCAACCAGGAATGGGGATGGGCGGTTTTCCAGGAATGGGAATGGGCGGTCAACCAGG
>NZ_NUOW01000074.1:0-362 GCF_002584635.1 Bacillus sp. AFS031507 | reverse complement strand
TAGGACGTTGCCAGGCTGTAAATATGGAGGATTAGCTCAGCTGGGAGAGCATCTGCCTTACAAGCAGAGGGTCGGCGGTTCGAGCCCGTCATCCTCCACCATATTTACCTATAAATAATATTCCATACTATTTGCCGGGGTAGCTCAATTGGTAGAGCAACTGACTTGTAATCAGTAGGTTGGGGGTTCAAGTCCTCTCGCCGGCACCATACTTCTTGCTTCATTGGTTTTATATTAGCCGAAGCAATAGAGAATCATCTTACGATGAGCCATTAGCTCAGTTGGTAGAGCATCTGACTTTTAATCAGAGGGTCGAAGGTTCGAGTCCTTCATGGCTCACCATTTAAATGAATATGCGGGTG
>NZ_NUOW01000073.1:0-21754 GCF_002584635.1 Bacillus sp. AFS031507 | reverse complement strand
TCAAATCCTGTCCCCGCAATATGGTCCGGTAGTTCAGTTGGTTAGAATGCCTGCCTGTCACGCAGGAGGTCGCGGGTTCGAGTCCCGTCCGGACCGCCATTTTTTTATAGTAGAGTACCTGCTATTAATTTATAGATTTTGGCGATTGTGGCGAAGTGGTTAACGCACCTGATTGTGGTTCAGGCATTCGTGGGTTCGATTCCCATCAGTCGCCCCATTTATTTTTAATATTGGGCTATAGCCAAGCGGTAAGGCATCGCACTTTGACTGCGACATGCGTTGGTTCAAATCCAGCTAGCCCAGCCATTTTGCTTATTTTTTTCAACGCGGGTGTAGTTTAGTGGTAAAACCTCAGCCTTCCAAGCTGATGATGAGAGTTCGATTCTCTTCACCCGCTCCAATTCAATTCATTTTGGGCCTATAGCTCAGCTGGTTAGAGCGCACGCCTGATAAGCGTGAGGTCGATGGTTCGAGTCCATTTAGGCCCATCATAAATACATCCATAAAAAAAGACTTGAAAGCTTTAAATAGCTTTCAAGTCTTTTTTTGTTTTAGATAAAACAACTATTTACAAAAGATATGTTTACCAATTCTTTTGATCTGTGGCCGGCTCCAGATCCAACTACTTGTCGCGGTATCAGGATTAAAATAGTAAATGGCTTCACCGCTAGGATCCCAGCCGTTAATGGCATCTAGGACCGCTTTTTTCGCAGTTTCATTTGGAGTTAAATTAATCTGTCCATCCGCAACCGCAGTAAAGGCCCCCGGTTGATAGATGACACCTGCAACCGTATCTGGGAACGATGTGTGGCTGACTCGGTTCAAAATAACAGCTGCAACAGCGACTTGCCCCATGTATTCCTCTCCGCGTGATTCCCCGTATACAGCGTTTGACATCAATTGAATATCATTTTGAGAATAACCGTTAGGTACATTAGCGGAATTGTTATTATTACCTGATGATCCTGGCTCATACTTAGTCGCTTTAACAATAGCTGCTTTTGTTTTTGCCCCGACAACACCATCAACAGGCAGACCGAATTGATCTTGAAAATTGCGTACGGCCCAGTATGTATTCCAGCCAAATACACCGTCTACCTGACTTGTATAAAAACCGTTATATTTGAGCCGTGACTGCAACTCAATCACGTCATCGCCAGTGGAACCTCTTTGCAACACTTGGCTTGTGAATGCTTGTACGTCTTTACTTTGTTCGCTAGTGGTTATAAACACAACAAATAGAAACATTACAATCAAGGGTGATTTGAAGAAAGATCTTCTCTGCATACCTAACCTCCTAACTTTTTATTCCTTTACCATATATTCTTCCAATATCTACTCTTTAATATTTACTCACTTCAATAGACCCTATAATTTTTTTATGTTTATAATGGACAGGGTTTTCGATGTGTACCTTTACCTGTATGTGTTACTGGTAGTATTTAGAGATGAAATTGTTGGTTTACAAAATAGGAAAGAAACTAATTGTGACCTGTAAAAAAAGGATACCGTCTGATAACGGTATCCCATTTCACTATTTATTAGACTCGATAACATTTGCTACGGAGTTCTGAATGCTCATTTCGGTTGGCACTATTATTGGACTATTTATGGCTTTGTTTTCTTTAATTTTATCAAAAAGAATTTTAGTACCAGCATCACCTAATTTTTTTACTGGGATTTCTATCCTTGTTAACGATGGTGACAGAAATGCTGAAATGTTAGAATTACTGTAACCAACTATGGATATGTCGTTTGGAATAGAAATACCATGATCTGACGACGATTTATAAAGACTCAATACCTTTAAATCGTCTGTCGCAAAAACAGCAGAAGGTCGGTTAGGAGAAAGAAGCAGGCTCGTAGCTGATTCGTATGCAGTATTTACTGTGTAGCCACTATTAATGATCCATTCTTCTCTTAATGGTAGTCCATATTCCTTTATACAGTCTTTATATCCTTCTAATCGATCGATTGAAACATGGTAATCAAGTGGTGAGTGTAGACAAGCAATATCTCTATGTCCTTGCTCAATTAAAAATTTAGTTAAATTATAACTATCTTGGTAGTTATTCGTATCCACAGAATAAATATTGGTATATTCCCCGTCTACTTTTCCGATCACAACAATTGGAATGTTAAAAACATCTAATTGTTTGAAAAAGTCTTCATTTGCTGGAGAACTTAACATAATTATTCCTTTTATCATTTTTTCCTTTATTTTAGTGATGCATTTTTCAAGTTCATCTTTACTGTTTCTCGATGTCTGTATAATTACGTCAAAATTTTCTTCCTCCGCATTTGAAGAAATTCTGTGTATAATCTCAGAGAAAAATGGATTGTTAGAGGTTGTTTTGGCAGAACGTGAAACCACCATTATGGCATCAAAACCTGAAGAAAGAGCACGGGCTAATTTGCTAGGCTGGTAATTTAATTCTTCAATTGCTTTTAATACACGTTCCCGTGCTTCCTCAGAAATATTACTTTGGTTATTAAGGACACGAGATACTGTAGATTTCGAAACATTTGCAACACGAGCTATATCATAAATTGTGTGAACCAATATCTCACCTCCTCTGTAAATATTATGAATGTCTAAATTAAAATAGATACGTAATAAACTTTTCTAGAATAGTTATTTTAATGGATGCGTGCTAGAAATAATCAAGCAGCTATCATATTTTTTAATGAATACGTTTGCATTTGTGAGAGCAATATAGGATTCATTATATTGATGAATGACAAATGTAGCAATAGAAAGTTTTTGGTGATTACTATATTAATAGTATCGTAATAGAGACACTCACAGATATGGAAAAAACAGAAGTATTAGTGTTGACAGAAAACGTTTTCTATATTATATTTACGTCGTGGGAGCGGTACCACGAAATTTTATTTTAAAAATAATGCGGTACCACAGGAATATCAATTAAATAAAAATATATTTTTTTACCTTTTATGGGAGCGGTACCATGAAAATATTATTCAATGAAATAATATTTTTTTATCCTTGATGGGAGCGGTACCACAAAGGAGGAAACCATGAAGAAAATCAAAGAAAGACTTTCATTTATCTATGATAATCAGGATATTGATCCAATTTTAGAAAGTATTGAGGTTCGTATTACAAATACTAAAATGAAATCTCTTAAGCTAAGAAAACAAAATTGGGATGAAAAAGATCTAGTATTAATTACGTATGGGGATCAATTCTATGAAAATAATAACCCCACTTTAGATACTTTCAAGAAAATGTTCGACCAATATCTAGTAGACAAATTTGAAATTGTTCATTTGTTACCTTTTTATCCTTATTCATCTGACGATGGCTTTTCTGTTATAGATTATAAAAAAGTAAACCCGATCATCGGTAATTGGGAACAGGTTGAGAATTTATCAAAATCAGCGAGAATTATGTTTGATGATGTGTGCAATCATATATCGGCAAAGAGTGACTGGTTCCAAGAATACTTAAATGGTAACCCTGAATATGAGAATTTTTTCGTTGAAATGGATCCAACCGTTGACTTAAGCGCAGTTACAAGACCTAGGGCCCTACCTTTATTAACAAAATTTAAATTGGCAAATGGTGAGGAAAAACATATATGGACAACATTCAGTGAGGATCAAATCGATTTGAATTTTAGTAATCCACAGGTTCTGTTAAAAATGATCGATGTTTTGCTATTTTATTTAGAGCAAGGGGCAGAATATATTCGTTTAGATGCAATCGGATTTATGTGGAAAGAGGTTGGAACTACTTGTATCCATCATGAAAAGACACATGAGATTGTTAAACTGTTTCGGGATGTTGTAGATGAAGCAGCTAAAGGAACGGTTATCATAACAGAAACTAATGTACCGCATAAAGATAACGTGGCCTATTTTGGTAATGGCGATGATGAGGCTCATATGGTCTATCAGTTTCCACTGCCGCCTTTAGTGCTGAATGCCCTGCACAATGGAAATGGAGTCGCACTCACTAAATGGGCGAGCGAGCTGCCGCAAACGGAGAAGGAAACAACATTTTTTAACTTCCTGGCTTCCCATGATGGAATTGGATTGAATCCGATTCGCGGCATTATTCCAGAAGAAGAAATTTTAGCGATGGTAGAGGACTTAAAGAAAGAAGGGGCCTTGGTCAACTACAAGAAAAACCCTGATGGAAGTGAAAGTCCATACGAAATTAACGTCACTTACATGGATGCATTAAATAAGCAATCGGATGATGACGAGATCAGAGTAAAAAGATTTTTAGTCGCTCATTCTATTCTATTAACTCTTCCTGGTGTACCAGCTGTTTATATTCAAAGCGTGCTCGGATCCAGAAATGACTATGACGGTGTTTCAAAAACAGGAATGAACCGATCGATTAATCGACAAAAATACAACTTAACAGAGATTGAGAAGGAATTAGCCAATACAGATTCTTTACGATACAAAGTTTTTTCTGAGTTAACAAAAATTCTTCAATCTCGTAAAAACGAAACCCTATTCCATCCAAATGCAGCAATGGAAGTCATCGATTTTGGAGAGAAAGTGTTTGCTTTTAAAAGGGTAAATCAACATCATGATAGCCTTTTAGTAGTAAACAATCTAACAAATGAAATGGTTAAGTGTGAAATAACCGGAAGATATATAAATATTGTTAATGGCGAAAAAGTTGAATGTCATGAAGATTTAATGTTAAACCCATATGAATTCATGTGGTTAAGACCAATTGACTAGGGGGAATTAGTTTTGTTTAAAAAGGGCTTAAGTCTAGCAATTCTTTTGTTAGTAGCTTTTGCATTAACTGCATGTGGCAGTAATCAGAATGCGGATGGAAAAACTACAATCGAATTTATGCACTCCTCTGTTGAACAAGAGCGTTTGGCTGTAATTAATGAATTGGTTGCAACATTCGAAAAGGAAAATCCAGATATAAAAATAAAACAAATTCCTGTAGAAGAAGATTCTTATAATACTAAAATTATTACATTAGCAAGTGCAGGTAAACTTCCAACTGTACTCGAAGTAGGACAGGATTATGCAAAAGTAATGGATAAAGAGGTACTGATTGATAAAGATGCCGTTAAAGAGATTATTACTCAAGTCGGTAAAGAGAATTACTATGATGGTGCCTTGAAGTTAATGAGTACGGAAAATGGAAAAAGCTATACAGGTGTTCCAATCAGCGGCTGGGTTCAAGGCATCTGGTACAACAAAGAAATGCTTGCAGCTAAAGGATTTGAGGAACCAAAAAATTGGGATGATGTAATCACAATTGCTAAAGCATTTACGGATAAAGAAAATAAAAAATATGGTATTGCCATGCCGACAGTAGAAGGCGGATTCTCTGAACAAGCCTTTTCACAATTTGCACTTTCAAATAATGCGAATGTGTTAGACAACAAAGGTAAGTTAAATATGAATACACCAGAAATGAAAGAGTCATTAACTTATTATAAAAAATTGTCTCAGTACACGATGCCTGGTTCTAATGATACCACGGAAGTAAAAGATGCCTTCATGAACGGTACGGCGCCAATGGCGATTTATTCAACTTATATTCTTCCTCCTGTATTTGAAGAAGGAAATGCCCAAAATATTGGATTTTCTATTCCAAATGAAAAGACAAA
Source organism: Bacillus sp. AFS031507 (assembly GCF_002584635.1). Taxonomy (NCBI): domain Bacteria; kingdom Bacillati; phylum Bacillota; class Bacilli; order Caryophanales; family Bacillaceae; genus Bacillus; species Bacillus sp. AFS031507. Next base: position 16,133 of record NZ_NUOW01000073.1, on the reverse strand, counting down.
GGCTGTTTTCGGAACTGTTTCTGCTTTAACTATTTCTTCTTTTTTAGAAAAGGACCAAAAAGAAGCTGCTAGTAAATTTGTTGCGTTCATGTCAAAACCTGAAAACATGACAAAATGGGTTTTAATGTCTCCAGGGGGCGCTCAACCAGTAAGCAAACTCGTAACTGAAAATGAAAACTATCAGGCAAATGAAGTTGTAAAAGCATTTGGTGATCTATCAACTGAAATTGCTGCATCTTTTAATGACATTCAAGTATTTGGTTTAGTAGACAGTAAAAATTTCCTGAAAATGGGTGATGTAACTAGTTCAGGAGCTATTCCTAAATTAGTTAACAATATCACGGTTGGCAAAAAAGATATCAATGGTGAAATGAAAAAAGCTGAAAAAACACTCGAAGATGTTTTAAAGAAAGAATAAATTAGTTCTCCAAAGGGAGGGTAACATGAAAACGAATATAAGAAAAAAAACGGATATTAAATTGGCATTAGCTTTACTTTTTCCAAGTATCTTCTTGCTTTTATTGCTAGTTGCATATCCAATGGTGGCAAATATTCAAATCAGTTTCTTTGATCAACCAATTAATCCGAGATTAAGCGCCACTTTTGTAGGATTAAAAAACTATATAGATATCCTTACAGATGCTGAGTTTTTTAAATCATTAGGGATTACTCTTTTGTACATGCTGCTTACAGTGGGAGGCAGCACGGCAGTTGGATTAGGGATTGCAATTTTCTTTAATCGTCCCTTTAAATTTCGTAAAACTGCTCGATCTTTAATCATTTTGTCTTATGTAACACCATCGATTTCATTAGTTTTTGCGTGGAAATATATGTTTAATAACGGCTATGGTGTTGTTAATTATTTGGGAGATGACGTTTTACACTTGTTTGATCAGGCACCTCTCTGGTTTGACAACCCGATTAGCAGCTTTTTCTTAGTATCGCTTTTTGCGATTTGGAGATACTTCCCGTACGCTTTCATTTCGTTTTTGGCTATCCTTCAAACCATTGATTCTACGTTGTATGAAGCAGCTGAAATTGATGGAGCAAGTGCTTGGGGGAAATTCAAAATTGTAACGTTACCTGCAATCATGCCAGTCTTGTTAACTGTAATAACACTACGTTCAATTTGGATGTTCTATATGTTCACAGATGTATACCTTTTAACAAACAAAGTAGATATTCTCGGAATTTACTTGTATAAAACAGCTTTTGCGTTTAACGATTTAGGCAAAGCAGCATCAATTTCCGTAATATTGTTCATTATTCTCTTTATTGTCATTATGATTGCAAGAAAGCGGGTGAATTTAAATGGCAATGGCTAGCAGTAAAAAGAACAAAGTTGCAAAGACGTCAGGTTTTTATACGGCACTTGTAGCAATTTTAACTTTGTGTCTGTTTCCATTTTTCATTATGTTGATGACATCCTTTAAAAGTTCGAAGGAGGCAGTTTCCACAAATCCGACTTTCCTTCCAAAAGAATGGACATTACAGCATTATCTCGATATCTTCAATCCGGATATCTTCCCATACCTTTCCTATTTTAATAATAGTTTAGTCGTGTCTCTAATTGCATCGATACTTTCGGTTGCCATTGGTATCTTTGGAGCATATGCTCTTTCAAAACTAAACTTTAAAGGAAGAGTTACAATTAATGCCAGTTTTTACACAGTTTATATGTTTTCAGGTATTTTGCTAGTCGTGCCATTATTTAAAATCATTTCAGGATTAGGTTTATATGATACAAAAACTTCTCTAATCATTACGATGATTGTGCAGACATTACCAACTGCAATCTTCATGTTAAAAAGTTACTTTGATACGATTCCAGTTGACTTAGAAGAAGCCGCGATGATTGATGGATTAAACCGTGTCCAGATTATTTTTCATATCATTATCCCATTATCGCTTTCCGGTATCATTTCGGTATTTGTATATGCCTTTATGATTGGATGGAATGACTATTTGTTTGCATCCATTTTCTTATCCGATTCAGCCAATTTCACTTTACCAATTGGATTAAATGCACTGTTCAGTACACCAGATTATGTTTGGGGACGAATGATGGCAGCATCGCTCGTAACAGCATTACCAGTTGTCATTATGTATGCCATTTCTGAGCACTTTATTAAGGGAGATGCAACAGCTGGCGGGGTCAAAGGTTAATAGACTTGAAAAGACGAGAGGAAGTAATGTAATCATGAAAAAGCTAGTAGCTGTAGAACCAAGAAAAGCGGAATTAGTAGAATATGAAGATCGACATGTACAACCAAATGAAGTGAAAATTGATGTGGATTTTGCTGCACCTAAACACGGTACTGAAGTAATCGACTTCCGTGGTCAAACACCTTTTATGGGTGAGAATTTTAATGAAGAATGGCGCATGTTCATGCCGCGTGAAGAGGGTACAGCACCAGGAATCGTGTTTGGTGAATTTCAGCTTGGTAACATGGTAGTTGGTAAGATTGTTGAAATTGGCAGTGATGTAACAGAGTACCAAATTGGCGAAACGGTATGTACGTATGGACCGATTATGGAGACTGTTATTGTGAATGCTATAAATAACCACCGATTACGCAAAATGCCTGAGGGAGCAAAATGGCAAAATGCGGTTTGTTATGACCCTGCACAATTTGCCTTGAGCGGAGTGCGTGATGCACAGGTTCGTGCAGGTGATTACGTTGTGGTCGTGGGACTTGGAGCAATCGGCCAAATTGCCATTCAACTAGCGAAAAAAGCAGGGGCAAGCATTGTCGTCGGTGTTGACCCTATTGAACACCGCTGTGAAATAGCACTCCGCAATGGTGCAGATGTATGTTTTGACCCTACTTCCTGTGATGTAGGATATGAAGTGAAAAAGCTAACAAATAAAATGGGAGCTGACTCCATTATTGAAACAAGTGGAAATTCTGCAGCGCTTCAGGATGCATTAAAAGGAATTGCCTATGGCGGAATCATTTCTTATGTCGCTTTTGGAAAACCATTCCCTGCAGGATTAAATTTTGGCCGTGAAGCTCATTTTAACAATGCCAAAATTGTCTTCTCACGTGCTGCTAGTGAACCTAATCCTGATTATCCTCGCTGGAATCGTAAGCGAATTGAAGATACATGCTGGGAATTGTTAATGAACGGTTATCTTAATTGTGAAGATATTATTCAACCAATCGTTACTTTTGAAAACAGTGCAGAAGCATACATGGAATATGTGGACCAACACCCTGAGCTAAGTATTAAGATGGGAATTGAATATAAAAAATAATCGTTTATTTAAATGCGTTCGTCTCAGTTACAATCTGACTGAAATCCATACATTTATGTAATGATATGGATTTTAGTTTTACATCGGTAAATTGGAGGAGTTATCAGTGAAAATAGGTACACAAAACCAATCGTTTTTTCCTGAAGGTATTAAAGAAAAGTTTAGATATTTAAAAGAAGTAGGCTTTGAAGGCTTTGAAATAGACGGCAAATTTTTAGTCGATCATTTAGATGAAGTAAAAGAAGCGATTCTGGAAACAGGAATTCCGGTTACGACAGCATGTGGTGGGTATACAGGCTGGATAGGGGACTTTATTGAAGAACGACGCTTAAACGGCTTAGTAGAAATTAAACAAATTCTAGAAGCGCTCAAGGAAGTCGGAGGAAAAGGCATCGTAGTTCCCGCTGCATGGGGCATGTTTACCTTCCGCTTACCACCAATGGTTTCACCACGAAGCCAGGCAGGTGATAGAAAAGCTGTAAGTGATTCGCTGATTTACTTGGATAAAGTAGCAGAAGAAACGGGTACAACTATATTCTTAGAGCCATTAAATCGCTATCAAGATCATATGATAAACACCCTTGCAGATGCAAGAACTTATATAGAAGAAAATGAGTTGAAAAACGTTAAGATCATTGCTGATTTTTATCATATGAATATTGAAGAAGATGATATTTCTGAAGCCTTGCACCAGAATCGTGATTTAGTTGGTCATATTCATCTGGCCGATAATCACCGTTATCAACCTGGAAGCGGCTCCCTAGATTTTCAAAAGCACTTTAATCAGTTAAAGGAAGACGGCTATAACGGATTCTTAACAATTGAATGCCGTGTCAGAGGCAACGACCCGGAAGCAGAATATATTAATGCCTTACGTCACCTTCAAGAATCATTAATTTGAGAGGGGTTAAATCGTGATCAAAAAGAGAGTTGCGATCATCGGCGGAGGACAAGTAGCGGAGAAGGTGCATATTCCTAACTATCAAGCACGCGAAGAACTAGAAATAGTCGCAGTTGTTAGTCCAAACATTGACCGGGCAAGGAGTTTTGCTGAACGGAATGGTATTCCTCGTGTTTACACAGATGCTGCTGAAATGTTTGAAATGGAAAAGCCGGATATTGTTAGTGTCTGCACGCCAAATAAGTATCATTATGAAAATGTGATGCGAGCCTTGGAATTTGGGTGCGATGTTATGTGTGAAAAACCTCCTGCAATTTCTGCCGCTGAAGCAAAAGATATGCAGATTGCTGCTCAAAAAAACGACTGCATTCTAGCTTATAATTTTCACCATCGATTTGCTGATGATGTGAAAATTTTACGTGAAAGTGTTGAAAATGGTGTGCTTGGTGACATCTATGTTACGAAGGCAAAAGCTCTAAGACGCTGTGGAATCCCTGGCTGGGGGACTTTTACAGATAAAGAAATTCAAGGCGGAGGACCTCTTATCGATTTAGGAGCACATATGTTGGACTCCGCTTTATATGTACTTGGTTTTCCGAAAATAGAGAAGGTTACGGCGAAAATGTACCAAAAGATTGGAACAAAGAAAACCCAAGGAACACTGGGAGAATGGGATCCGCAGAAATTTAAAGTGGAAGATTCCCTTTTTGGATTTATAGAATTAGAAGGAGGCCGCCTATTACAACTAGAAACCTCCTTTGCCTTAAATATCAAAGAGACATCTGTCATGAATGTTGAGTTTTGCGGGGATCAAGCAGGAGCAACCTTGTTTCCTGCCCAAATCTATACGGATGAGAGCGGAGAGTTGGTCTCGTTATTATCAAGAGAAGAGGCAGACACAGACCGCCATCATAAAAGTATGTCTGCTTTTATAGATAAGTGTTTAGGAAAAGATGTCATGGTTGCAGACGGTAAACAAGGATACATTATCCAACAACTAATAGAAGCTCTATATCAATCTGCTGAAGAGGGTGAAAGTGTATCCTTATGATAAATGAACAAATAATCTACGAAAATAAATTTGATTTACATTCCATCAATAAATTTGCTAGTTTAATGACATTAGGAAATGGCTACCTAGGCTTGCGTGCTACGTATGATGAAGATTATTTTGAACAAACACGTGGTATGTATGTGGCTGGTATTTATAATAAAGCAGCTGAAAACGAACCATCAGATTTAGTGAATTTGCCTGATTTGGCAGGTATAAGAATCGAGATTGATAACGAGATTTTCTCTTTGTTAAATGGGGAGATTCTTTCCTATGAACGCTTCTTAAATCTTGCAACAGGGGAATTAAAACGTGAGTTATTGTGGAAAAACAGAGGCGGGGCACGATTCCGATTTGTTTTCCAACGTTTTGTCGCTAAAAACAACCTGCATGTATTCGCATCAAAAATGACCATTACGAGCTTAGATCAATCTGCTAGTATCAAAATTGTAACTGGAATTAATGCTCAGCAGACCAATTTTGGGAAACAGCATTTAATTGAAGAAAAAGTTCGTGTGTTTGATGAAGAAGTAATGCAGGGAGTTTATAAAACGACGGAATCGGGACATACGATTGCGCTGGCAACGCGTTGTAAATGCTCGGCTGAGAGCGAAGTTTCATTTGCAGCGAAGAATCGCCAGCTCCATACGACCATTAAGCATGGCCTAAATGTTAACATTCCATTTATCTTTGAAAAACTTGGTACTGTTTTCACCTCACTTGATCAAGGTGTGGATGGGCAAGACCCCGAGGCAGCGAGTATCAAAGAATTAAGTGAAATTTCACCGTTAGGGTACGATACATTACTGGAAATGTCAGCGCTTAAATGGCAGGAGTTTTGGCAGGAAAAACGGATTCACATATCATCTACTGATAAATTTGATCAAACAGCAATGGATTTTTCCCTTTATCATCTCGAGATTATGACACCAGCCCATGATGAACGTTTTAGTATCGGCGCAAAGGGTCTGACTGGAGAAGGCTACAAAGGACATGTTTTTTGGGATACGGAGATATTTATTAACCCGTTTCATCTATATACAGAACCGGAAACGGCAAAGAAACTACTAATCTATCGATATTTACATTTGCAGCAAGCAAAAGAAAAGGCTGCACGAAATGGTTATGAGGGAGCATTGTACCCATGGGAAAGTGCGTTTACTGGGGAAGAAGAAACACCTGAATTTGCCGCTATTAATATCAGAACAGGAAAACGGCAAAAAGTCGCATCTGCATTAGCTGAGCATCACATTGTCGCAGATATAGCTTATGCTGTTGTTCAATATTATCAAACGACCCTTGATGAAGAATTTATGAAAAAAGAAGGGCTAGCGCTACTTAAAGAAACAGCACGGTTTTGGATTAGCCGAGCAGTTCTGGAGAATGGACAGGTTTCCATTAAGGATGTTATCGGGCCTGATGAGTATACGGAACACATTGACAATAATGCGTATACAAACTATATGGCGTATTACAATGTGGAGCAAGCCCTTTATTTTATGGAACAATATGGTGAAGTTGATGAGCAGCTGAAGGAGCAGGGACGAGCTTTCATCAACCGTTTGTATTTACCAAAACCCAATGAGCAGCTAATCATTCCACAGGATGATACTTTCTTGAATAAGCCGGAGATTGACCTATCCCGCTATAAAGAAAATCAAGGCAGCCAAGGGATATTATTGGATTATTCAAGGGCAGAAGTCAATGAAATGCAAATATTAAAACAAGCAGATGTTGTCATGTTAATGTACTTGTTTCCAGAACTATTTGAATCAAAAGTTGTTTCGAAAAACTTAAGTTATTACGAAGAGCACACCATTCATGATTCATCGTTAAGCAAAGCCATTCATGCTATTGTCGCTGCAAGATGTCATGAAAGTGATGCTGCCTACCGCTTTTTCCAGGAGGCATGCTTAATTGATTTGGGTCCCAATCCACACTCTTCAGACGAAGGACTTCACGCTGCATCACTTGGGGCGATCTGGCTAACAGCTATGTTTGGATTTGCTAATATTTCATTAACAAATAATCAATTGAAACTTGATCCTAGGTTACCAGCAAGTTGGTCTGAATTAAAATTCAAGTTAACTATACAGGGTTGCCCGTTAGAAATCGTTATGACACATGAGAAAGTAGTAGTTTCTAAGTATTTAGGACCGAATCTTTTACTAGAAATTAACGGAACGGAATACCTTTTGACTGATCGAATTGAAGTGAATTCATAAATCAAGGAGAAAACAATGAAAATTGTTATTGCACCAGATTCATTTAAAGAAAGTCTAGCTGCAGATCAAGTAGCAAAAGCCATCCAAGCTGGGTTCATGAAATTTTTCCCTGAAGCAGAGTATCATTTACTGCCAATTGCAGATGGCGGTGAAGGAACCGTTCAAGCTTTATCATCCGCAACCGGCGGGAAAATGGAAACCATCACGGTAACGGGACCTTTACATGAACCAGTTAAGGCAAAAATTGCTTTTTCCAACGATGGGAAAAAAGCCTTTATTGAAATGGCAGAAGCGTGCGGGTTGCATCTTGTTCCATTAAATCGACGAAATCCATTACAAACAACTTCTTATGGTGTGGGTGAACTAATTTTGCATGCCATTAACCGCGGCGCTGTCGAACTCATTATTGGAGTTGGGGGAAGTGGGACAAATGATGGCGGCATGGGGATGGCTTCAGCGCTAGGTTACCAATTTTTCGATAAGAATGGCGAAATAGTATACGGTGATGGTCAAGATTTGTTTCAAACATGTTCGATGTCTGATATACATCGGGATAAACGATTAGATGATGTTAAAATAACAATTGCGGCAGACGTGGATAATCCACTGACAGGTCAAAATGGTGCGACTTATGTGTATGGACCTCAAAAAGGTTTGCCTGAAACCATGTTATTTGAAGTAGATCAAGCAATGGGTGAATTTTATCATATGGCTTGCGGTCATTTAGGTAAGGACGTCACCAACCTTCCAGGAAGTGGTGCAGGCGGCGGCATGGGTGCGGGCCTAATACTATTTGCTAATGCCACTATTAAAAAAGGCATTGATCTGATGCTCGAGCAATTAAGGGTGAAGGAAGTTTGTCAGGATGCTGACATCGTGATAGTTGGGGAAGGGAAAATAGACGGGCAAACCCTGTATGGCAAAGCACCGATGGGCGTTGCATTATGTGCTCCGCCACAGGCCAAGGTTATTGCGATATGCGGAAGTGTGGGAGTCGGCAGTGAGGCACTTTATGAATATGGGTTTGATGCCATTTTTCCAACGATTCCTGCCTTACTTCCAATTGAACAAATTATGGATGGAGCCTACACGAATATTGAGACAACCGCTCGTAATATTGCTGCGCTTTTTCAAAAAGGAGGGAATTAAGAATGGTAAATCCAACGATTGAGGCAGTCGTATTTGACCTAGATGGGGTCATAACAGACACCGCCCATTTTCATTATTTAGCGTGGAAACAGCTCGCCGAGGAGCTAGACATTATCATAGATGAGATTTTTAACGAACGGTTAAAGGGTGTTAGCCGTATGGATTCCCTAGAGTTAATATTAAAAGAGGGAAACCGTCAAAACGACTTCACTTTATCCGAAAAGGAAGAAATGGCGTATAAGAAAAACCTTCATTATTGTGACTTATTAAAACAATTAACACCAAACGATGTTTTGCCTGGAATCTTAGAGTTAATATCCAATATAAAAGCAGAAGGAATTCCAGTTGGATTAGCGTCAGTTTCGAAAAATGCTGGTACAGTTTTAAAAGCATTAGACCTAGAAGGAGCTTTTGATTATATTGCCGATGCCGCGAAAATTAAAAAGTCCAAACCAGATCCAGAAATTTTCCTAACAGCGTGTAAGGGATTAGGGGCAAGACCCAAGAGGTCGATTGGAATCGAAGATGCTCAAGCGGGTATTGAGGCAATTAATTCAAGCGAGATGTTTTCAGTTGGAGTTGGAAACACGCTTCGTGATGCCGATTACCAAGTAGGATCAACTAATCATCTCCAGTGGAAAAGTATTAAAGAGGCATATGAAATTTGCCTAAAAGGTTCTAAATAAATCCATTAAGAACAAACTTGTAACACCGATGGCTGATTCAATAAAAAACTAATCAAACGTTTGATTAAATGGGCTTTAAATATGGATCTAAAAGGATTTCTCCATGGCCTATTGATTGAAGGAAAAACTAATCAAACGTTTGATTAAAATGGCTTGAAGCCATGATATAAATAAGTTTCATCTATTTACACCTGTTTTTAAAGCTAATAAAAGTTTGAAAAAGATAACTACTTATTTATTAGACTCCAAAATAACTAAGACAGTTATTTGACGCTATAAATCATTCGGATGGAACTTACTCAATCTGGCATATGTTATAACTATCATCAGCATGTTGTTAGAGAGGATTTAGGGATTTTTTAACCTGGGGGACATATCATTTGGGGATTTTTCAAATTTTTGGCTGCTGGAATCTCGGATACTCCATGGATTAATTTAATTACCAAATACGAAAAAGAAAAATGAAGATAGGGTCAATTATTACTTCTAAGTTAAAGATCAGGGGGGCATATTTAAGTTATTATTCTATCGACAAAATTTAACATACTTTTTCAATGACAGGCAGTGTATAATATCAACTTTCTTTTAAGTACCATTCTACATCAACATCATCTACCTTTAAACTATACACATTCCCTGAGCTTGTTAAAATATCAATCTCATAAAGTTCGATATTATATTTATTGATTCCCTTTGTTACTTTTAATAGTTTTTCTAATTTACTATCTTGAAGGGATACCTCTAAAATAATTTTACCATTAACTACGAACATATTTTGTCCTCCTCCGATGCTAATATTTTCATCACTAAGTATAAACTAATTGTTAATAATTTGTATATTTTGAAAATAACTAATTGTTATTAATTTTATATGTAACTTTGTTGATATTTCCCAATATTCAATTTTACCTGAAAAATTGTGTTTTAGAACATTGTGGTAAATAAATTAAATATTTTATATTTGTATTGATATTCAATCCCTATCCAGTAGGATAGAGATTAGATGCACCATCAAGTTATATTAACTTTATATAAATCAAAGATCGTAGTTGCATTTATAAATTCTTTCAGCAAAGAGAAGTTAAATATTTCATGACCATTCATTACAACCTTTCTAACTCCAAACTGATTACCGATAATTGATAATTCCTCATTATCTAATTTTTTCCGCTCGAGATACAAATCGACAGCAAAAGCAATCATGCCTGACTTTTCAATATTTTTAGCCGTTAAATACTGATAACAAAAAAAATCAGCAATGGTAGAAATTCTCCTATAAATTAAATGTTTATCTGCTCTTTTGAAATTTTGTACCCTTGTAGTAGCGGTTCTTAGAACATAATTATTTTTTACCAATGGTAATTCAGGGTTATTCCCCATTGAAGTACCATTCTTATTTTGATAATGAGTTTGATTTAGCGCTTCCATAATCAAAGTTATACACTTTTCTGAAACCTTGACAATTCTTTTTCCGTATTTATCATCTTTTAAATTCAATATTCGGTTGGCCCGATTAACATCTGATTGGGTTAAGTTTAATATCTCTGATAGTCCTTGACCATTTACGCCTTCAAATAAAAGTTGGAGTATCACTTTATCTTGGGCATTGACCATTTTTATTTGCATGTCTTGAATTTCATACTTCGAGAATAAAATTTTTTTCTTAGATAAGTAGGTTTTTAACTCATCATTTTTTATTGAAAGAATGGGATTAATGTTACTTTGAGTTTTTCCAGCTTTAATGGCCCAATTTATATAGTCCTCAAAAACATGAAGCGTTAGTTTAATGGAGTTAAAAGTAGAATGATCAGCATTGATTAATGCATCTTTAATTTCTTCAGTGCTAAACTCATATAAATCTTTCCCAACTACATCCTCTGTGTCATAGCTTCTACATAGTGCATATTTATAAACATTCCTTCTGTTTTCAGGAATACACTTTAAATACTCTATTTTTATGTTTTCGTTATAAAGCTTCTTTTTCAAGTTAACCACCTTCCTAATATTTTGTTAAATCTATATCATTAAAGAATTTATATATTTGTTTTTTTGTACTCTTTGAAATTCTTTTCGATTGATTTAAAATATCGTATTCTTCCCATACTGTATTTTGTCTTGAAAAGTCAATACATCCAATAATCTCAGGTAATTTGTTCATCTGAATACTTTCATCCTTCATTCTTCTTGCTAAAGTTATAAATCCATAAAACATGGAATTCGTATTGATTAAACTATTTTTCCTAACAACCGCGACTTCACTTAGAAATTCATTTGGGAAAGCGAAAAATAATTCATTGATAAATTCGATTAAATATTTAGCAATGTTTAATGCAGTACGTTTATCTTCAACTTTAAAAACTTCATCAATTGCATCTGAAAGTGTTTTAAATGTCACTAAAAAATTAGAATAAGGCGCAATACTATCTGAAGCTGCCACTTTATTTTTTAATTCACTATTGTATTGTAATTGTTTGGCAATAAAATCTGCCTGCCTGGCTTCACCCAATTTTTTTAACTGTCCTTTCCCAACTGGGTTTGTTGTATTTAATTGTTTAAAGTATTGTTGAGCTATAGATTTTCCCAAGTGTAAAATGTTTAATTTGAACATAGCATCTAAAGAAGGATCTTTTCTTAACGCCCTGACAATGGCATTTATACGGTGGAATCCATCTAACACATCTAATAATGTTCCCTTTGTAACAGTTAATGTCATGTTATCTTCTGTATATAGTAATTCTTCTCCTGATTCATCATCTGTACTTCCTAAACGTGCGTTCAACGTAATAATGGTGCTTATCATTTCACCCTTATTTATTAGCTCCTCCATTTCGATTATACTTTTCTCGATAATTTTAGGAGTTTCGATAATTTCGTCCGATTCCTTCTTTTGCGATTGCCTCATTTCACGTTGAGTTTCTGAATTATACTGTAGTAAGCCATTTTCAAAAAGGATCTTTATCTCACTTGCTTTGATATAAAGAATAAAGTCATCTTCGGTTCCCTTAAGTACATTTTTAAATGTATAGGGGAACTCTATACTATTCGTGTTATACCCAACAAAATTTGTCTTAATTTCTTTAATTTCTCTAGATGTAAAGTATAATGATGGTTTAATTTTTGGATTTTCGGTAGTTGAATAAATTTGTTCAATAAAAAGGTAGACCGTTTCTATATCTACCTTCCACAATAAATCAGGGTTATTAAAATAACTTTGTACTTGACCAGGTAAAATTTTGTATTCTTTCATACCCTTTTTTATTTTGTTAATTAATTTTCGGTCTTCTTTAATATCTGTCACGACTTCAATTAAATTTCCTCTAAGTTCGTTTTTTTTCATTAAGCATTCAATCCTTTTTTTTGGGTTTGTATATTTGAATTTTTGAATATACAAATTATACTTAACTAAATTAACACTGCATAGGGGTTAATGAAGTAAACATTCAATAAATTAGGATAACTAAATTATTCTCAATATATATACCTTTGGTATACAAAAAAATAATGTATTATTATTCATATTGAAATCAAATTAATTAAATAACTAAAAATAAAAAAACAGCCAAACTGGCTGCACTAAAGTTGAAATACGTTGCTAATACTTAAATTTTCGTAGAGGGAATCTTCTTTATTTTTCATAATATTTTACTTTTGTATCCATAACATCACTCTTAGCCAACTAATCATATATGCTTTGTTTTCTTTTCATTGTGTGATTAATTCGGACTATGGCAGTTTGTTCTTCTTTGCTATAGTTACCTATTCCAAAAGCCCATTTTTTATTAACACTGGCTTGTCTTCTTTTCCATATTAATATTCTAGACTCGAAAGGTGGTCTATTAACCACTTTTTTAAGTCAACCTTTTATTTCTCCATATTTTATTTTCAAACCTCATGTACATATGTAAAATATTTAAGTTGAAATACTGTTGGACTAATTGATTTTAATAAATGTCATATATATTCCCGTTTTTTTTCACTTATTCCCTTTGTTACAAATATAATGGATTAGATATTAAATATTTTACATTTGTTTTTTTGGTGAATGGAGGAAAGTGACTTGAGAAAACGTAAAACCACCATCCCCCCTCCTTTTCTAAACTTCCAAGTGTTAGAAAGACAAGAATATTATGCTAGTCGTAAACAGGTAGATACTATTGAATTTTATGCTCTATCTGATGGTTTCAAAAGGGTTTACACAGAAAAAGATGCTTTAGTGGGTTACGGAAAACCTAAAAAAATATAGTTATCTACACTAAAAAAGGGGACGTAAAGGAGCGTACCAAATTGATTACCGTTAGCCTTTGTATGATTGTAAAAAATGAAGAAGAAACCATTGCAAGATGTTTAGAAGCAGTTAAAAATCTCGTCGATGAAATTATCATCGTTGACACGGGCTCTACCGATAAAACCAAAGAAATTGTTTCACAATTTACCGACCGTATAATTGACTTCACCTGGATTAATGACTTTGCCGCAGCACGTAATTTCGCTTTTAGTCACGCCACAATGGACTATATTTTTTGGCTTGATGCGGATGATGTTGTAATGGAGCAGGATCGCGAAAAATTCTTGACGTTAAAGAAAACGCTAGATCCGTCCATTGATTCAGTCACGATGCATTATAATCTCGCGATGGATGAAAAAGAAAATGTCATTTCAAGCTTGCGACGTAATCGCCTCGTAAAAAGGCAAAACGACTTCCAATGGCACGGGGCCGTACATGAGTACCTAGAGGTTTGGGGCAACATCTTTCACAGCGATGTTGCTGTAACCCATTGTAGCATTCATCATGACTCAGATCGAAATCTCCGAATCTATGAAAACCGACTTTCCCTAGGTGAAAATTTTTTACCAAGAGATTTGTATTACTTTGCAAACGAATTGCTCGACCATCAAAGGATAGAGCCTGCAATCGATTACTATAAGCAATTTTTAGCAACAAAAAACGGCTGGGTAGAAGATTATATTTCCGCATGTGGAAAGCTTGCAGATTGTTATAATACATTAGGTGACCACGAAAGCGAACTTCACTTTACTCTAAAATCATTTGAATATGACTCACCTAGAGCCGAGTTTTGCTGCCGGTTAGGCTACCGATTCCTCCAGAACAATCAACTCCATCAAGCTGTCTTTTGGTATAAACTTGCCACACAACTCGAAAAGCCCACTGAGAATTTTGGGATGATTAAACATGCTTGCTGGACATGGCTTCCGCATTTACAGTTGTGCGTTTGTTATTCACAATTAGGCAACTATGTTTTAGCCAATGCCCATAACGAGATTGCCCGAAAACATGTACCTGACCACCCTAGTATTTTGCACAACAAACGTTTTCTAGAACCTATTTTACAAAAACAACAGTAAGCAGAACAGGCTGATTTTAGTTAGATTTGGCAGCTCAAGTACAGTTTTATACTAAACCTAGTAATCCTTTTACTTAATTACGTATAATCAACCTCTAAAATCTTCTGTGGTAAATTTAACTTCCCTAATCCTTTAATTGGCCGAGGAATCAACCTGTAATAATCTTTTGTGTTTTCTAGTTATTATATAAAATATCATGAAAATTAAAGGATAATTTTGGGGAATGGTGGTGGAAGACGACCTCGATCGATTATTGCAAATGGATATTGGGAAAATGAAATTAATACTCCAGAATGACGATCCTGTACCTTCGAAATTTAACCCAATGGTTATTATTCCACAAAAGGTACGCAAGTAGAGAACACTATAAAAAGGGTAGAAAAGCTTAGAATGTTTAATAAGACAGCCTCAAAATTATGTTAATCATAACTTTGGGGCTGTATTCGTTTTAAAGTGCCCTCTTAGAGGCTGCCCTTTTAATTTAATTTATTTTTAATAATGGTTGCATGTCCAATCTCCACTAAATTCTTTTTCATAAACTAAAGTATTTAAGAAAGGTGTTGATCAAGAGATTTGGATAAGCAAAAAAAATGTTCAAAATGTGGACAGAGAAGTTGCCAATGCAAAGAGAAGAAATGTAAAGATTGTGGACAAAAGAGTTGCACATGTAAAAACAAAAATTGTTCAAAATGTGGGCACAGTAATTGCCAATGCAAAGAGAAGAAATGTAACGATTGTGGACAAAAGAGTTGCATATGTAAAAACAAAAAATGCTCAAAATGTGAGCACAGTAATTGCCAATGCAAAAACCAAAAATGTCCAGATTGTGGGCATAGTAATTGCCAATGCAAAGTGCAGCAAAATGTAAAAGTAAAAGTATATGTACCTGCTGGGGCAGCGGGACCAGCCGGAGCTACAGGACCTGCTGGGGTAACCGGAGCTACTGGGGCTACAGGAACAGCTGGGGCAGCCGGAGCTACGGGACCTGCTGGGGCTACAGGAACAGCTGGGGCAGCCGGAGCTACGGGACCTGCTGGGGCAGCGGGACCAGCCGGAGCTACAGGACCTGCTGGGGCAGCCGGAGCTACTGGGGCAACAGGACCTGCTGGGGCAGCCGGAGCCACTGGAGCTACTGGGGCAACGGGACCTGCTGGGGCAGCCGGAGCTACTGGGGCAACAGGAACAGCTGGGGCAGCCGGAGCTACTGGGGCAACCGGAGCTACAGGAGCAACTGGAGCTACTGGACCAGCTGGCGGAGCTACTGGGGCAACCGGAGCTACAGGAGCAACTGGAGCTACTGGGGCAACGGGACCTGCTGGGGCAGCCGGAGCTACTGGGGCAACCGGAGCAACAGGAGCAACAGGAGCAACTGGACCAGCTGGCGGAGCTACTGGGGCAACGGGAGCTACAGGAGCAACTGGAGAAACTGGGGCAACGGGAGCAACAGGCGCAACAGGAGCAACTGGACCAGCTGGAGTAGCTGGAGCAACGGGAGCAA
>NZ_NUOW01000072.1:0-229 GCF_002584635.1 Bacillus sp. AFS031507 | reverse complement strand
AGAATATCACTCGTTCTTATATAGGACATGGAAAAAGTAATAGAAAACAATACACTTTATTATGATACTAATCGAATGTTGGCTTATTCGTAGGATTTCAAATATGTACGGAGTACCAGATTACTTAAACATAAGGGCACAGACCCATTCCGATAGCAAAACTGGCCTCCACCCCTTGGATAGGCATAACGAAGGAATGAAAGGGCAAATGACCCGTTGAGACATGGGA
>NZ_NUOW01000071.1:14085-15808 GCF_002584635.1 Bacillus sp. AFS031507 | reverse complement strand
TTCTTAAATAATAAAAAGGTTGTAAACCAAGATTTTGTGGCACAAAAGCAATCTTTGCCAAATTTGGAGTCTTAAATCGTTATCTTTGCATTTTTTTACACAATTTGGACCACCAATTTAGCAATGGATGGGTATAGCCTCGGATAGGAGCTAACAATATGAATGACAAAATCGTAATGGCCGGTATGGACGTTCGGACTGTTCATCGTCATGATGAACACGACGATGTTTAACGTCTCCATTCCGAGCATCATTAGGGATATCGGGGGTTTCAGCGTCTCTTGGATCGTTTCAAGTTACTCGATTCGGATATGCATTATCAACGGTGATTTACTGCAGAATCTCCGACGTACTGCCGATTCGAAGATTGCTGTCTGTTGGACTCATGATAATGGGGCTTTCTTCCGTCTTTGGCATCTTCGCTACGAATTTTCAAGCTTTGCTTATAGCTCGGATTGCGCAGTCCGCCGGCGCCGGTGTGATGCCGGGACTTGGCCTCGTTTTAGCCAGCCGGTATATTCCTTATGAAAGGCGAGGCAGAGCAATTTCAATAATTTCGGCGGGAACTTCCATGGCATTTGGACTTGGGCCAATTGTCGGTGGGTTGATCAGCGAGTACATCGATTGGAAATGGTTATTTGCTGTCTCTTGCCTTGTGCTTGTTCTTCTCCCGATTCTGCTGCGCCTGCTCCCCAAAGAGGAGCCAAAGCCTTTCCGGTTTGACATAACTGGCCTTCCTGACCGTCGTCCATGCGGTGACTCTTCTGACCGCCGTAACGCACCGCTCAGCCGCCTGGCTGACAGCCGGATTGTTATCGATTGCTGCCCATGTCTGGCACGTCAAACACACGAAAGAATCGTTTATCAACCCGGAACTCTTGGCAAAGCCAATGTACCGGAAACTGCTTCTTGTCGGTTTCTTCCTTATGGTTCTGAATATCGATAACTTGTTCTTAATGCCACTGGCACTTGCAAATCTATTTGGCAAATCTCCGTTGGCTATCGGGTTTACAATCGGACCAGGCGCCGTTTTATCAGCCTTTCTCACGTTCTTCATCGGACGCTGGATCGACCACTACGGCAGTGTGCGGTTTCTGATTCTCGGGCATGGGATTTTAGCTTTCGTTTTGATAGCATTTTGGGCAGACCTAGGCACATCACCGACTGTAATCTTGTTCGGGTACCTATTCTTCTCGCCCGCGACCTCAGTAACGTTAGCTTCATTAAACTACTAAACGTCACGTATATTGCAGGCCAAGTTGATCGGTTCAGGCATGGGACTCATGCAGCTCATCCAGTTTTTCGGCGGTTCGTTTTCCGTCGCGGTTTGCGGTATGTTACTCGAATTTCAAAAAAAGAATTCGTTGGTCCGTTCCTATGAAAATGTGTACGGCGCTTTAATTTCGGTAGGCATTTTCTCGTTATTCACATTGCTCTGGTACATGCGATCCATCCGTCGGTCCGAGTCTTCACGGGGGAACATAACGGAAAAAGCGCGGGCGTGATCGCGAAATAAATGAACAATTGAGGAAAAATTGATTTGGTAAATAAAAAGTGGCCAGTAACATCATGGAGGAATTGACACTTACCTATTAGTAAGTTAGAATTGCACTATGGAAAATCGAAAAGTACAAATAATAGATTTAGCAATGCAGTTAATTCAACAAAAAGGGTATGTAGCGTTTAGCTACGATGACATCTCTAAACAACTGGGTGTCACAAA
>NZ_NUOW01000071.1:0-14055 GCF_002584635.1 Bacillus sp. AFS031507 | reverse complement strand
GGCAATGCAGAAAAAGGTAATGGAAATAAGCGAAAAGGAACTACAAATTATTACGAATATACTCCGGGAAATACAGGAACAAGGTGACCTTCAATCTTCATTCGATGTCGATTCTCTTGCCCTAATGATTTTAGCTGCTGGTAAAGGGATTCTTCAATACCAACGTGTGCTTGGTAAGGACTTTTTCGCCGATTTTATGAAACAATTAAGCAATCTTACTGTTAAATAGCAGCTTACATACCAACAACCATTACTTCCACTCCTAAGTAAAGGTTGTTGGTATAAAATTGTAGACTATTCTGATCACTTTCCCCGGATTTCATGAACGGGTAAGCCAACTTATTATGGATAGATCGACATTATAAACTTACGTTTATTGACAATCCAATTTGAATTTTTTTAAAGGAACATTATGCTGCACAAAATAGCTTTATATGTTCCTTTTTTATTACATATTATTTGTGATTGCAGCTCAGATTCACTTCATATTTACTAATATTTCTTGTAAAGTTACGAAGTGAATCAATGAAATGATAAAAAAGGTGGTCATCAGGTTGAAAGCTGTATTTGTGGATGAAAGAAATCAGGACTTGTATATAGGTGATGTCCATGACCCTATCCCAACAGAAGGGGAGTTGCTTGTAAAAGTGAAAGCATCTGCTGTTAACCGTGCCGATCTGTTGCAGCGTAAAGGATTGTATCCACCGCCTCCTGGAGCATCGAACATTCTTGGACTAGAGATGGCTGGTGTGATTGAAGGTGTCGGGAGCGGTGTGACCGGTTGGAAAGAAGGTGACCATGTGTATGCTTTGTTATCAGGCGGCGGATACGCAGAGAAAGTTGTCATTCCCGCAGAGATGGCGATGAAAATACCGGATGGGATGAGTTTTGAGGAGGCCGCTGCCGTTCCGGAAGCTTTTCTCACAGCCTATTTAAACACGGTTGAATTAGGGCATTTGCAATCAGGAGAGCATGTTCTGATTCATGCCGGAGCAAGTGGTGTCGGGACAGCTGCTATCCAGATTGCAAAGGAAATAGGGGCAATCAGCATTGTCACCGCCGGATCTGCTGAAAAGTTAGATAAATGTTTAGCTCTTGGGGCCAATTATACTGTAAATTATAAAGAAGAAGATTTTTCTAATATGGTTCATGCAGTTACCAATGGAAGCGGGGTCCAACTGATTCTCGACTTTATTGGGGCCTCCTATTGGGATGCCAATATCAAATCCATTGGTATCGAGGGGAGATGGATTTTGATTGGGGTACTAGGGGGGCAACAATTAGCAAATGTGAATTTGGGGGCATTTCTGCAAAAAAGGATACAATTTATCGGCTCATCATTAAGAACAAGGAGTAAGTCTTTTAAGATTGAGCTAACTCGTAAGTTTGAAGCATTTTCGAATGAAAAGTTTGCAAATGGAAAAATGTTTCCGATTATTGATCGTGTTTACAAATGGCAGGATGTAGCCGCAGCTCATCAATATATGGAGGAAAATCGGAACATTGGTAAGATTGTTCTGAAAGTTGAATAAGAACGAATTTAAGTTAATTTAACCATACTTCATTAACAAACCATTGGAAGGACATACCTACTTGAATTCTAAGGAATCGAACAAGCGCCTCTTTCTAAGCCAAATATGCCCTGGTTTCCACAACACGGTCAAACACATACATACACTCTTTGTTGTCTACCATGATTTCCAGCTGACCACGGTTATGTTATTTGGCAGTTGCATCACGGCTTTTTCAGGGGAGGAAATTCCTTTTTCCATAAAAACAAGCCGATGATGCAACTTCACTCCCGACTTAGTTTTGCGGATTTCTGCCCATTTATGATTCGTCAAATTGATTGGCAATGCGCTTGAATCGATAATTTTTAAAGACATCACAAGTTTCGTGTAATTCGAATTGAAATGAAGTTGTGACACTAAATTAAGAAAAAGCCTTTGGAATAGATCCCGATTCATATTAATGCTGAATATTTAATAGACCTATGAAATTATAAAAATATTAAAAAGACTGCGATATATAAGCGTATACAATACTAACGGTCAGTATTTAAAGCAAGGAGGTCACAACTCAGATGATGGATTATCCACTTCTGCTCAAAACGATTCTTTATCGTGCCCGAACAGTTATTTGAAGATCAAATTACCTATGTAATCGGCCATGCTGAAGATAAAGTTTTATTCATCGATGCAGATTTGCTTTCAATAATTGAAGCGATTCACCATCGCCTGACAACAGTTGAAACCTATTTCATCATACAGACAAAGCGACGCTTCCTCTCACCTCATTACCAAATGTCTATTCTTACGAAGATTTGATCCATGTAGAAAAAACAGCCTATGAATTCCCCAATTTTAGTGAATGACAAACAAGAGTTGCTGAAACACCCTGCCACACAAGTTTTCAAATGGTGGCTACCTGATGATATTTTGTTCCTCACAGAAATTCCTAAAACGAGTGTTGGCAAGTTTTCCAAAAAAACATTGCGAGAATTGTACGAAGCTGGCAAACTGACCGGAGCCCAGCAGGTCGTTCGGTGAGAGATATTAGGCCCAAAATGGTATCTATATAAATATTTATGAATAACCGCCTTAAAGTACATCGGAAATGAGGGGGGCATATGCGTTTAAAGGATAAAGCAGCCGTAGTCACGGGTGCGGCAAGTGGAATTGGACGTGCTACTGCGGAAGAATTTCCATTAGAAGGTCCATAGGTGGCAGCTGATTTCAACCAAACGGCAGGACAACAGACAGTTGAATGGATTCTCGAGCAAGGCGGGGAGGCATGTTTTGTTGAGACAGACACCGTCTGCTGATAGCGTGCAAACCCTTGTAGACTATGCCGTTCAGAGAAATGAGAACTTGGACATCATGTTCAACAATGCTGGGATCGCTTGTTCAAGCATATGCAACGTATTGGATATGCCGCATGAAGAATACTTATGGACGTTCAATATCAATCAGCATGGTGTGTTTTATGGCATCCAAGCGGCCGGGAATGTGATGGAAGGGGGTGATTATCATGATCAGGGCTTTCCGGAATTAAACAATTTTGTGAATGGGCTTATCCAGCATGGAACAAATGTTGCCTACAAAAGGATTTAAAATTGGTTAAAATTTTGATAAACCATTGATAAAAAGGATCAGCACCTGCACTGGAATTGGCGCCTTTAAGAATCCGCGTGAATTCGGCTTCCCCCGGTTTTGTTGAACCCGCTTTAACAGCCAATGGTTTGCAAAATGAGCGGTTTGTCCGAGCCATTGAAAAAAACACTGCGTTAAAAAGGGGAGCCCAGCCCGAAGAAATTGCTAAGGTGATAGCCTTTGCAGCATCCCACGAAGCCTTCTATATACAGCTTCCGATTTGCTTGTTGATGGCGGCAGGTTGTTTAAATAATGCTGGTAAATTTTATTAAAGAAAGGGAAGATTTTTATGACACAAGAACATTTAGTAGTAGAAAATTAGGTCCAGTTTTATCGTTAACCTTGAATCGGCCACAGAATTTAAATGCTTTCAGCCCGGAAATGATTTTGGGATTAAAAGAAGCCCTGAAGAATGCCCAAACCGATGAGGACGTGCAGGTCATTGTGTTATCCGGTGCCGGCCGCTCGTTTTGCGCCGGCGGCGACGTAAAATCGATGGGCGCAGGAGGCGGCATTCAAGTCTATGAGCATATTGGAAAGCTGAATGAGTTGATTCTTTTGATGAAAGAGACGGAAAAGCCGATTATTGCTGCCGTTCATGGTTATGCTGCCGGAGCGGGTTTCAATTTGGCACTGGCCTGTGATTTGATTGTAGCGGCAGATGACAGTAAATTCGCCCTTAGCTTTTCGCAGGTTGGCTTAATCTCAGATGGGGGAGGATCTTATTTTCTGCCAAGATTAGTCGGTCCGCATCTGGCCAAACAATTCTTCTTTTCTGCCGAACCCATTCCGGCGGAGCGTCTTTATCAATTGGGTGTTGTCAATTATTTGCATCCATTGGAAAAACATCAGGAAGAAACTACTAAACTGGCATTAAAATTGGCGTACGGCCCTGGTAAATCATTTGGAAAACAAAAGAAATTAATAGACCAGGCATTGACTGCCTCGTTAGCTGACATCCTGGAACAGGAACGGCTGATTCAAACTTTAATGGTGCAAACCGAAGACCACCAGGAAGGCATTGCCGCATTTATAGAGAAGCGGAAGCCTGAATTTAAAGGAAAGTAAATGGTAACAGTTGCTGAAACATCTAGTTCATTTACATCAAGTTTCTAGTATTCTCATGTTACCGGTTTATATTTTTTATTGGAGGGATTTATATGAACGAGAGAATATTAAATATGCAAAAAATATATTAAAGAGGAAAAAAGTTCTAACATCGATTTGAATAAAGCAGGCAAGTTCGGTCTCCAATGAACTGGGAAGAGGAGAGTAATTCTACTCTTATTTGCTTGACACTTACCTACTAGTAAGTTAAAATACAGTAGTGGAAATCGAAATACACAAATTATAGATCTGGCACCAGAACTTATTCCGGAAAAAAGTCATGTTGCCATAAGTTTTGACGATTTTCCAAACAACTGGGCATAACTAAGGCAAGCATTCACTATCATTTTGAAAAAAAAGAAGATTTCGGAGTTGCCGTTACCGATGAATCAGTAGCTTAAACATTTCTGTCATGGATAAAAGGTACTTTGTAATATTAACGTATATTGGGAAAGAATGTATTATCCCAAGTTCTGAATCAAATAAACCGTCTTATTAAAAATTATAGGGCGGTATTTCTAGGAATATAACTTACCAATAGTAAGTAAAATAAAATGAGGAAGTAAGTTAAAATACAGTGGTGGAAATCGAAAAACACAAATTTTAGGCCTGGCACTGAACTTATTCCGGAAAAAAGGTTATGTTGCCATAAGTTATGTTTTCCATGTATAACACTCCTTATTGATATCCATATTATACTCATATCATCCAACATGGCGTTTCTTGAATCCATGAGCGGGACCATGTATAAGGCGGTTTTTCTAGGAATATAACTTACCAATTAGTAGGTAAAATAAAATTGAGAAAGTAGGAATTTTCTAAAATGAAAAGAATGCTTTGGGTTTATCTTATAATGTCCTGCTGTGCAACATTTATTACACCGTTATTTCCTTTGTACAGTGAACATTATCAAATGAATAGTCTGCAAATTACGATTTTGTTTGCCGTTTATGCCGCTATCCTACTGCCGACCTTGTTAGTTGTAGGAGCTAAAGGGAGCGCCTGGGGATTGAAGAGGGTGCTTCGCAGCAGTATATGGATTTCTATTGCTTCTACGTTGCTCTTTCTAGGCAGTTTTGATAGTTGGATGCTCTATGCTGCAAGAATTTTGGAAGGTATTGCATATGGTTCTTTTACAGGTACTGCCGCTGCATTTTTAATAAAACAAATCTCTCCTAATAAAGTAAGTACAGCTATCAAGTTATCGGGAGCAACGATACTCATCGGATTTGGCCTAGGTCCAGCTATTGCTGGTTTAATTTTGCAATATTTACATCTGCAGCCGCTTAAAGTACCATTCTGGTTTTTACTTGTCATGTTAATTACTTCTTTAGTAATTCTGGAAACTCTTCCTAAGCATGAGGATTCCCTCATGCAGAAACCGGCTAAGACTAAGATATCACTTGGAGTGCCTAATAGTATTCGTTCACATTTTTGGTCATTTGCTGCACTGCCGATCTTTACTGTTTTCACAATTCAAGGAATTGCGTTATCCCTAATACCTTCTTTCGTCAGAAATGTCATTCACACTTCAAATCTTGCCTTTTCAGGGATTATAGTCTTGTTGCTTCTTGGAGGAGGGGCTTTGGCTCAGTTCGTTCCTTGGCCGAGTCATCCAGTCTCACGGATGCGCTTTGGAATCTTCCTACTTGCTATTGGATCATGGGGCATTGTATTTTCTGGTCTGACAGCGAATTTATTTTTGGTATGGGCCAGCATATTCAT
The DNA here is from genome assembly GCF_002584635.1 of Bacillus sp. AFS031507. Classification (NCBI taxonomy): domain Bacteria; kingdom Bacillati; phylum Bacillota; class Bacilli; order Caryophanales; family Bacillaceae; genus Bacillus; species Bacillus sp. AFS031507. The sequence continues at coordinate 8,071 of NZ_NUOW01000071.1, read as the reverse complement.
TCAAGCAATTGGCGGTGGGTGGACGTTTCAAGTTGCTTTAAGGTTTGCCAGCCAGTTGCCGAAACCGGAAGAACGTCCGCGAGTCATTTCGGCATTTTATTTATGCGCCTACTGCGGATTCATAATTCCTCCTATTGGAGTCGGAGTGCTGACTCAATTTTTTAGCTTGAACTTCTCATTGATTATTCTAAATTTGTTTGCTGCGCTAATCGTTATCTATGTATTGATTTATTCAGTCAGATTTAATCGTTATTATTCTAAAGTTACGGATGAGGAAAACCAGGCAAAAAATGAAAAAACGCTATCAAGTAAGGAAGCTGCTGCAAGTTTTGAAACAGTACCTGGTACTGAAACGTCTAACCAACGGACAACTTTAAGCTATGATGAAAAGAATGCTGATTTTGATTTCCGCAAGGCTATCCAAGAAATCAAACGAGGGACTTTACATCCAAAAGCTTCGCTGGAACATGGGGACAGAATTATGAACGATAGGGAATTTCGTGAGGTTCTTAGAGCGGTAATCAAAAATGGAAAAATCCCAGAGGCAGATGAGCCCATGGATGATTAAATTTATTGGGATGCTATTCGAAGGTTCCAGCACAATTCCTAAATGAATTACTAAAATCAATTACTCAATTTAACGGAGGAGATACAACAATGAAAATATCTGTAGTATTTGACAGTGATAACGGACATACCCAAGCATTAGCGGAGGCCATTACAGAAGGGGCAAAAAGTGTCAACGGTGCGGAAGTATATATAAATCATGTCAATAATGCAAACGTAAGAGACCTTGAAGATATGGACGCCATTATTTGGGGATGCCCGGGACACTTTGGAACGATAAGTGCAGGTTTAAAAACCTGGATAGATAAATTAGGTTATCTGTGGGCCCACGGGAAATTAGTAGGGAAAATAGGCGCTGTATTTTGTACCACGGCTACCACTCATGGCGGAGTCGAAGCCACCATGTTAAACTTGATTACTCCGATGCTGCATCAAGGAATGATCATTGTCGGATTACCCGGAAACATTCCGGAAAATGCCACCTATGGCTCCTATTATGGGGTTGGAATTACATGTCCGGTTGATGAATCTGACAACATCCTTAATCAAAATGATCTTGCTTTAGGAAGGGCCCTTGGAAAACGTGTGGCCGAAACAACCAAAATTGTTGGAAATTCTAAAGTTTCTTCACAATAATCACCGTCATGGGTTTTATTATAAAAATAGGATTTTATAAAAAGGAGAGTGAGAACATGTATGAACGGTTTTTGGTTCCAGTTGACGGGTCCGAACACTCCAAACATGCATTGAAATCGGCTAATTGGTTGGCGCAAAACGTTGGGATAAATGCCCGTATAACGCTTCTTCATATCATTCCTAGTAACAATATCAATACAGTTGCTTACGGAGTGGATATTGAACAATTGCAAGTAGAGGAAGTTAGGAGGATTTTAGAAGAATCCGCACAAGTCCTTTCGGGGTCATCAATACAATATGATAGCGAATACCATATTGGAGATCCTGCAGAGATGATATGCAAGAAGGCAAAAGAGGGAGATTACGACCTGATCGTAATGGGCAGCAGGGGACTTAGCCTCTTTTCAGAACTGCTCGTGGGAAGTGTAAGTCATAAAGTGGTCCAGCATGCGCATTGTGGTGTAATGATTGTAAAGTAAATATGAGGTGATTTATTAAAACTCATTTTCATTATCGAATCATCTTTCAACCTAAGGAGGAGAATATGAACAACCTACTGGAAAAAATTATTGACGCCCACGGCGGAATTGACCGATGGGAAAAATTTAGTTCACTGACTGCCACGATCGTCACCGGTGGCGGTTTATGGGCAATGAAAGGGCTCGTACAAGATTCCAATCCTCGTGAGATGACAGTCGCGCTACATTCGGAAATCGCATCTGTTACTCCATTTGGTCAACCGGATTGGCGTACTGCCTTTACGCCCGATCGTATCGCGATTGAGACCCTCTCTGGGGAAACCGTCCGCGAGAAATACGATCCTAGGACCTTGTTTGCTAACCATACGATGAACACACCGTGGGACCCGCTTCATCGAGCATATTTCAATGGGTACGCAATGTGGACATACCTGACAACGCCTTTTTTCATGGTCATGCCAGGATTCGAGGTCAGCGAAATCCCCCCATTGCAAGAGGGCAACGAGCTCTGGCACGGTTTGCGTGTGCGCTTTCCCGAACACGTCGCCAGTCATAGCAAGGAGCAAGACTTCTACTTTGGCGATGATTTACTACTACGCAGGCACGACTACCATGTCAATGTTTCAGGGGGCTTTCCAGCGGCGCAATATGTCTACGACTTCATTGAGATCGAAGGGCTTCGTTTCCCGACAAAACGCCGCGCATATCTTCGTGGACCCAATCTGGAGCCAGTTAAGGATCTACTGCTAGTCTCGATTGATCTCAGCAACTTACGGTTCAGTTGAACTCATTGCGCTTGGTTATAGGACACTCGGATCCTTATGGACGTCCAATTCGACGAAGGGATTATCCACATTACGGATAAAAAATAAAAGGGCTTTTCCCGAGGTCATGGGAATAATGCCAATATCGTGGGAAGTGTAAGCCATAAAGTGGTCCAGCACGCTCATTGTGCTGTAATGATTGTAAAGTAAATATGAGGTGATCGTTACCCCAAGTACTAAGAGAAAAAGTACAAGAAGTAAGCCAGCTCGTATTTACCATCAACGAGTAGTAGGCAAGAATATTCTGCCTAAGGTCTTTAGCAAAATAAGCCGAATCCTTGTCCATCCTTGTAATAATACAAGGAGGAATTTAAAAGAAATGTACTACTAATTGTGAAAAGACTGTTCGTATCAGTAAAGAAAAATAATACTAAAGGGTTGAAGGTTAAATGACGTGCACGTTCGAATCGGGAAAACAGATTTATATGTCAATCCAATTGGTTTAGGAACCAACGCAGTCGGCGGTCACAATCTTTTTCCTAACCTTGATGATGAAGCTGGAAGGGAATTAGTTTGCTCAGGACTGGCACACGGGATAAATTTTTTGGATACAGCTTTTATCTTGTTTTTAGTCAGTTGATAGTGTCCATGATGATAACAGAATTTAATTTAAAAAAAAGGAAGTTATTCATGTTAAAATTATGGCCCATTACTTTATGTCTTTTCCTAGTTGTTATTATTTTAACTGGCTGCATGGAAAAATTCCATTTTGCCCAAGAAGATGGAAAAATCTCGGCTAATATGTCATCTTCACACCCTGGCAAGAAACATTCTGAAACGGATGATAGTATTGTGGTTGTCACCCATCCAGAAAGTATTCCTGTCCTCGTCAACAAACAAAATAAATTACCAGAAAATTATACGCCATTGGATTTGGTATATGCGAATATCCCTTTTATTTTTGAAAAAAAATCCGAGAAGCGGAAAATGCGTGCGGTAGCTGCCACCGCGATTGAAAAATTATTCGCAGGTGCTAAATTGCAGGGTGTAAATCTTTTAGGTGTATCGGCATATAGGTCGCACGGTGCCCAAACGGCTTTGTTTAATAGTTATGTGAAACAAGATGGCTATAAAAAAGCGATGACCTATAGTGCTGTACCTGGAACGAGTGAGCACGAAACAGGTCTTGCCATTGATGTGACCGGCGAAAATGGGACATGTGCGGCAGAAGCGTGCTTCGAAGGAACAAGAGAGGCGAAATGGTTGGATAAACATGCCCCTGAATACGGCTTTATCATTCGTTATCCGAAAGGAAAGGACCACATAACCGGCTACACCTATGAACCATGGCACCTCCGCTATGTCGGTAAAACTATTGCTAAAAAAATCATGGCACGCGGTATCACCCTTGAAGAATACTACAACTCCGTTCTAGTTAATAATTAATCACGTCATGTAACAAGGGGTCTCCATTTTGGAGACCCCTTTGGTGTGCGCCCGGCATGGGTGCAGTCTCTAGGGTGAAAGTCCCGAGCCATGAAGGCAGTAGTAATGGTTAGCTTAACGCAAGGATATCCGTGGTGACACGGAATCTGAAGGAAGCGAGCGGCAAACCTCCGGTCTGAGGAACATGAACTTCATATAAGGCTAGGTATCATTGGACGAGTTTGCACTACAAAACAAAGTCCTTACTGCCGAAGGTGGTACAGAGTAAATGAAGCAGATAGGTGGAGGGAAAGACTGTACTCTTACCAGGGGAGGTCTGATTGATAAGCCAAGTACACTTGGTAACCTACTTAGCAATGGATAGCTGAACAATCAGAAGTCAGCAGAGGTCATAGTACCATTCTAACTCGAGAAAGAATGGGAAGGACTGAACTATTAAGAATGAATGAAATCTGCACATTCGGTGATTGCATTGAACACAGACAATCCGAAAGGACTTACCTAAAGGAGGAAGCGGTGAAAACGCTGGGGACTCTAGGAGGGTGGAGCAAGAACCGGCATAAACAGAACCTTCATTCACGTGGAAAGGAATAGCATCATGTTAATGGAACGAATCTTGTCACGGGAAAATCTCTTAACTGCTCTATAACGGGTAGAGCAGAACAAAGGAAGTCACGGCATAGATGGAATGTCCGTAAAATTCCTACGACGACATCTCTATGAAAACTGGGATTCCCTTCGGGAAGCTTTGAGAACAGGTAACTATCAACCTTTCCCTGTTCGCCGTGTCGAAATCCCGAAACCAAGCGGAGGAATAAGGCTTTTAGGCATACCAACTGTGACAGACCGTTTCATCCAACAGGCAAATGCCCTTGTTTAGTGAAAAAGATATCCAATGAAAAAATGACGTAATTTTCATTGGATGTGTAATTTTCATCATTAAAAATTTATTAGATTTTTTCCAATTTTCACAATTCAAATACTAAATTATGACTAATAAATTGACAACTAAATATTTTTTTTAAAAAGTAACGTAGAACACGCAATCTGCCCAATAAGGGGAGATATCTAAATAACATTCAAACCAATATACAATTCTGTCATGTATAAGAGGTAATTTGCAATATAAACGCTATTGGGAAGGGATGTATGATCCCAAGTTCTAAATCAAAAAAAACATCTTATTAACAATTATATGGCCTTTTTTTGAATGTAGCTTATCAACTAGTAAGATGTCGAACGTCAAGATTGGCGACCCGGCAAAAGCAGTGGAACTGATTATTTCCGTTATAAAAAGCGACAATTCACCGCTTCGTTTGGCAGTTGGATCTCATGCTGCATATACGATTCGCGAAGCTTATACCAAACGGCTTGAAGAAGTCAACACAAGGTTGGAGCGTTCGGCTGAAGCCTAATTGAATAACAGGCTGAAACAGCGGCACTTATTATTAAACCTGTTCGAAAAACAACAATCTTTTAGAAAAGAGCCATTTTATAATTGCAGGTGTGAGTATCATTTTTGAAATTATACTTTTAAACATTATAAGGGTTGGAATTTTGGGAGTTCATTATTATTTAATTCAGTAATATTTCCAATGTAACTGCTACACTTTGTAATTATAAATTAGCTTTATTACTAAGTATTCCATGTACACTCTTCATGCTGATGGTTTGATTATATGAGAAAACAAAATTGAAATTTAACAAACTGGTGTGGTGCTTCAATTAGGCTTCCCTTTCCTAGTGCGACTACCTAACAGATTGTGAAGAATTGTACTTAAACTAAATAAACTTCTGTAACTCAGAAAAAAGGCAATACTAAAGAAGACGCAGCTCATTCATTTTTAAATAAGAGGAGAGCGCCTAATTCATTGATCTTTGGAATCGAGTTGAATAGATTAAGATGCTTCTGGTTCTTGTAAAGTAACTGAGTATCCTAAACTTTCAAGTCTTCGTAGTGAATGCCGAACAATGGATTGCTGTCTCTGTTTATCAAAGTAGTCTTCGCCTAAGTCTACATACATTTCTTTCCGTGTTAAGAGATAATAAGAGATACGTAACATGGCATGTGCGACCACTATTCCGGCTCGCTTTTTGCCTTTTCGTGATGCTGTTCGTCGATACAGTGCTCCGAGATAGTTCTTCGAACCTTTTACTGAATGAGCTGCTTCAGTTAATGCTGATCTCAAATACTTATTTCCTTTTTTGGTTTTAGCTGATTTTCTTTTTCCGGCACTTTCGTTTTGTCCAGGAACCAAACCTGCCCAGGAACACATATGGGCTGCACTTGGGAATTGTTTCTTAATATCGGTACCAATTTCAGTTAAAATTTGCTCAGCCATTCTGGTAGCTATACCAGGAATAGAATCTAATCGTTCCACATCTTCTTGGTTGGTACGTACTCTTTTCGCTACCTCTTGATCGAGCATCTCAATCTCTTCAGTCAAAAAGTCAATATGTCTTAAAATCGTTTTTAACATTAGACGTTGATGGGATTGGATATAACCTTTAAGTGCGAGTTCCAGTTCATCTTTCTTCTTTTTCATTGAGCGACGTGCAAAGTTTGCTAGTTTTTCAGGATCCTCTTCGCCTTCGACAATAGCGTCAAGCATGTCTCGAGCTGAAACACCCAAAACGTCTGAAACGACTGAACCCAATTTAATGTTCGCTCCTTCTAATACCTTTTGGATTCGATTGATTTGTCTTGCACGTTCCTCAATGATACTCCGACGATATCGAACGAGTTACGTAGTTCCCGTTGATTACGATCTGGAATGTAACTAGCTTTCAACAGTCCATGACGAAGAAGTTTGGCAATCCATTCTGCATCCTTAACATCTGTTTTACGTCCGGGGACAGCCTTCATGTGTTGTGCATTTACAACTAATAACTCAATATCTTCAGCTTCTAGTAAATTAACAATTGGTTTCCAATAAACACTCGTACTCTCCATGGCAACATGAGTACATTGATGTTGTTTGATCCAATCGAGCAGTTTTAATAGAAAAACTGTTTTGGTAGAAAACGTTTGAACATCCTTTCCTTGTGCAGTAATGTTGTCTTTATGAACATCCATACCACATGCTCTTTCAATGACTACTTCCATTGAAAACATCCTTTCTACGGCACTGAATATTATTGGAGGCTGGTGCAGCAACCAGAATAGGATTAATCTACCAAGTGTGCTTCCCGTAAGGGAGCTACAGTCAGTGGTGCACCGTGGTCGTTGGAGTCAGACTAACGGATGGGCTCTAACGCACCATAGTTCATCGACCTTCCTCTCCAGCCGTAGAATCAGTATTGACGGTTTAAAAACATTTTCATTCTTTGTGGTGAAGAGCTGTTTTTAGCGATTCATGGATGGCTAATGGGTGCTTTAGTTTAAGATCTGAGCTGTCATCGTGCAGCTCTTTCTTTTTGAACTAACGTGGCATTTTATTGAATAACTCTTTATAAGATAATTGGATATTTTATTTTAAATTATTGAGGAGTTTCTGAAGAATTGTACATAAGCTAATTTTGAAAAATGCTCATTTTATCAAAATGGTAAAGAGACAGCACCTAAAGGTATTTTACTTTTTTGAAAGAAGATAAAAATTTTTTATCTATTAAAGTGAGCTAATTAGCCCACTCCACAAACGAAGGGATTCTTAAATGATAGAGATAACAAGAGAGCAAAATTGTGCAAAAAATAGAAGGTAAAAACAACGAGTTAGATTTGTTTCTACCTTCAACTATTATTATAAACCCAAGATGCTTACCAAGACTAAATTCCCATCAACACTCTAATTTGAAATTGTCATGGCATTAAGCATTTATGTTTAAATAGAGTCTTTAACCATTCGATTGTAATGATTGGTCTAAACTCATACAGCGATATTCCATCAGACTTTTTAAAACAGATATATTCTGTAATAATCGCTGTCCCTCATTCGTTTCTAGAACCTTTTTCCTCTCGAGCTTTCTATCCACCACTCTCTTTACTGATAAAACATCTGACCCATTTAGTAGGACATCTTTTTTTGAATTAAACTTTTCATGTGCGACAAGTTGCATACCGTAGGAATTATATAATAAAGTGTATCCAGCAATACCAGTTGTTGATTGATAATCCTTGGAAAATCCTCCATCAATGACAATCATCTTTCCGTTTGCTTTTATTGGATTCTCTCCTTTAAT
>NZ_NUOW01000070.1:0-10238 GCF_002584635.1 Bacillus sp. AFS031507 | reverse complement strand
ATGTCAGAAGCGACATTTATTATTATATCGAATCTCAATTACTATGTCAATATAATATTTTATTTTTTTGTTCTCACTTTCAACGAATTTGACAGCCGTTAAAAGCAACTTCCTTATAATAGCACCTTCGATTCACATATGCAACAGAAAGTTTTTCTTTTTTTATAGAGAGTTCATTTCCTCAAAAACCTTTTTTGAGATAACGATACCTGATCTATTTAAATCAACAACCAAAACTGGTTTCACATGAAGTCAAAGAATGAACCATTCAATAATAAATGAGAAAACCTGAATATCATAAGATGACCACCGAGAAGGTCCCTTCAAAGAAATGCAGAAACCCTTATATTAAGCCGCGTTTTTCCTGCGCCTCAAACCTAGTGGGACCTTGGAGAGTTGGGTAACCCAAATAGACTTAGTTTATATAGTGCCGATTCGCTGATAAAATGTTAGATTCGCTGATATATCTGTGATTCCCGCTGATAAAATGCTAGATTCGCTGATAAATCTGTGTTTTCCGCTGATAAAATGGTCCAGTTCGCTGATATTCTTCATTGATTCATAGATAGGGAGCTCAGTTTGACCAATTTCCACGCTTTCACCCCCCTCAGCCACTCCAGATTCTCAATAGGAGAGAGTTTATTTGCCCAATTTTAGGTTTTGTTTGCGAAACCAGACCATTTGTTTGCGAAACCCAAGAAATTAATAGATACATAGTTCTTGCGCCAACAAATTCCTAATTGGGAGGAGTGAAGATTATTTTAGTGACTCATAAAGTACGAAGTACCCATTAGAGTCTTTTTATTGTTTAATAGAGGTTCATAACCTAGACCTAATAATACAAAACAACCCTTACCTACATGTGTAGATAAGGGTTGTTCTAATGCTTTGAACTTCCTTAGAATCCTGACTGACGGTGCCTGACACTTAGTAATCTTTCAATCTTCGACAAAATCCGGCGCGTACAGGCACCGGGATTCCCGCGACTGTCTCCGGGATTAATGCTTCTCTTTCTCTTTCCCTTTTCCTTTTTCTTTCCCTTTCCCTTGATGATTTTTCCGTTGCTCTTTTTGTTGTTTCGCTTCTTCTTTTTGCTTTTTCCCATTCCCACCATCTTCACTAACCTGTTTTTCTTTTTTGATAATAGGTTTTGGTGGTACTTCTGCAGAATTGACCCCTTTAATATACAGTTCATTATTTACTCGATAGACACTGTTTGGCTCCTGAAAACGAGATGAATCTGTTCCAAATGACTGCATCATGGCTTTAAACATATACTGCGAAATTTTCTGCGTATTTGCGACCATATAGTTACCATTACCGTTTTGTGCGTATCCGGTCCAGACCGCCATTGTGTATTGCGGGGTATATCCTGCAAACCAGCTATCATTTGTCGCGTTGGTCGGGTATCCAAATTTAGCTCTAGTCTCTGCATTAAAATTGGTTGTACCTGTCTTCCCTGCAACATCTAGGTTAAGGACATTCGCTGTTGTACCTGTCCCATCATTTACGACTGTGCGTAACATATCCGTCACCATATACGCTGTGTAATCCTGCATGACACGTTTTGATTTCTCCGTAAAATTCACTACTTTGCCATTCGGAAGTACCACTTTTTGAACAAAATGCGGTTTATTATAGTTGCCGTTATTTCCAAAAGCACTGTAGGCCCCTGCCATGGCTAAAGGACTTACGGTATTGCTTCCAATCGAATAGGATTCATATACTTGGTTATCTTTAAAAGTAATGCCGAGTTTTTCTGCAAAGTTCTTTGCCTGATCCATTCCAACCTCCCGCATCGTGAGAAGAGCAGGAATATTATAAGATTTTTTCAGTGCACTCCGTATCGTCAGCATTCCGTGATATTGATGGTCCCAGTTGGAAATCGGCTCGCCGGTTGAATAGGAGGTATTCTGGTCATTGATTAGATGTGCAGTGGACCATTTCAAATCTTCAATCGCAGGGCCATAATCAAAAATCGGCTTAAATGTTGAGCCTGGTTGACGTTTGATATCAACTGCAAAGTTGTTACCTAGAAACTCTGCTTTATAGTCGTTTCGCCCGCTGCCGATCGCCCTGACTTCACCAGTTTTGGTATCTAAAAAGACGAAAGCTCCCTGAAAACCTGCATCTGGATAGGCAATGATTTCATTGGTGTTCAACATTTTGTCTGCATAATCCTGTGCTTTTGGATCTAGGGTAGTATAGATAGATAATCCATCCTTACTGATGTCTACATCCTTCAGTTTACCCTTTACCTCTTTTACAACTGCATCTAAAAACGCTTCGTAAGGCATACTTTGTTGCGTGCTTTTTGGTACAAGTCCCTCAGTAACTGGAACTTTTGAAGCTTCCTGTAATTGTTTCTCTGTTATATAACCATCTCTAAGCATCGAACGTAAGACAATAGTACGACGCTTCGTGGCTGCTTCTTTGTTTTCTGGCTTGGTCGGATCATAGTTATTCGGACTCTGCGGCAGTCCAGCTAACATGGCTGCCTGCGCGAGCGTCAATTTTTTCAAATCATTTGCGTCAATACCATAGTAACTTTTTGCTGCAGCAGCTACTCCGTAAGCGCGGTTTCCAAGGTAAATTTTGTTTAAGTACATCATTAAAATATCGTGCTTGGAATATTTCTGTTCCAACTGATACGCCAAGTCCCATTCTTGCACTTTTCGCTTTAATGTTTTCTCTGGAGTCAAAAAGGAATTCTTTATCACTTGCTGCGTAATTGTACTACCGCCCTGCGATCCGAAATCTCCGGTTAAGTTTACAAAAATTGCCTTGGCCGTCCTTTTGATATCGATCCCTTGATGCTCATAAAAATGGGAATCTTCCGTGGCGATAAACGCTTGCTCCAGCACTTTCGGAACTTGCTCATACGCAATTTTTGTTCGCTTTTCCTTCCCGTACTCATAAATAAAGTTTCCGTTCTCATCATAGAATTTTGTAGAAAGTGGATCCACCAGCTTAGAAGCATCCAAGTTAGGCGAATCCTTAATCATTGAAGCGAACGATATAGCGCCTGCTCCTGTTGAAACAAGTCCAAGTACGAGACAGACAATGATTACTTTTTTCAATAATGATCCTTTTTTCTTCGGTATTCGCTGATTTCTTTGTTGATTCTGTCTTGCGTTTTCCGCTTGTTTTCGTTCCTCACGAGATTGATAGGTCTCTTCTGGCATTCTTCTTCTCTCCCATGTCTATTTATGGTTACGCAAAGTTGATTTTAATGGAGGTATTATAAAGGGAAATTTCACCCTTACTTAAACTAATTATATAGTTTCGAAGGTAAACTCGATTTTATGAGGGATTTTGACATAACTTTTTATTCCAATTAGAGATCACCTTCATTATTGCAGAAAAAAAAGGAGATGGCGTTATTAAACCTTTCTCCTTTTAACAGACTATTAAGTTTGAAATAATCTCTTTCTTTAGTGGACCTAATAAAATAGTACTGTTTTTACTTGGTTTTGTTTTAATGACACGGTAAAGCTATTATTTTCTACTTCCATCGAAGCAATAGGGTTTTCATTCAAGTTACCTTCTTGTACATGTTCAACTGAACGGTTAAGGGTAAATGATGAATATCTTCCCTCCTCTGTCGGATTAAAGAAGCGTAGAACAAATTGGTCTTCCTTTTCCGCCTTTTTCAGTGTACTAAGCACGGATGTAGGACTCGTTTCTTGCAGCAAACTAAAGCATAATGGTGTCAGTACACCAGATGGATTTAGTTTCATCGCATTATACGGTATTTTATTATAGGTCTGAATTGGTGTAGTAAATTCCTTCGCTATCCTTCCTGTGTTTGCTGCAGTAACAGGGCCTCTATGCGTTGTAATCGCAAAGTCCAGGTTCAGCTTACCTAGCATTTGTGAGTCAGGTGTAGGCAGTTTAATACCAGAAGGACGTCCTGGTCTTCTTAGCATTTCTTCTTTTCCTAACACACCAACACTCCGAAATAGGGTAATGGCAATCGTATCATCATTTTTCCCAATGATTTCGTACTCCCGTGTACTGTTGGTTAACACGCTAACACCATGTTCCTGATCTGATAAGCCAACAAAAGAGAGCATTGGAAAAATTGAATCGGGACGCTCATCCCAATTTTCTTTTTCCCAGACATCCATCGCTGAATCATATACGTCACGCTTAATGAATCCAAATTGATTGTCCGAAACGGAAACAGAAGATGCAATTCCCGTTGGAATCAAAGCACGAAGACGGTGATCCTTCGCTTGATTATCGATTTCTACGTTAACCTTTAAGACAGGCTGATGATTTGGAATCATTATGTTCCAATTAACCTCTACAAATCGGTCAATTGTATTGGTTTTTCGATTTTCTAAGGTGCCAGGTACTTCAAGCTTTAACTGAATATCAATCTGGGCTTGTAAGTCATTTTGGGCCATATTTATTTTCGCTCCGGCAAGATCACTGTAAATAAGTGTTTCATTTTGTAGAGGCGAGAAGTCGTATTCGTCGCCATCATCTCCGCCGTTTTCTAACAACAGAACATTGTTAAATTCCTTTTCAAGCTGCTTATCCCAAATTTTTAACGTCCCATTAGGATTTACGGAGACGATATAATAATCGGTTTCCACCGTTTCTCCCGCAGCAAGGGAATTCCCCATAGTGTTTTCTTCATTAACAACAAAGTAAGTTTTATACCCCATTGCAGGGATAGAATCTTTCAGTTGGACTATATATTGATAGAATGGATCATAGTTACCATAGTGAACGATTTGACGGTCAATCAAGCCGGGATCCAATTCTTCTTTTTTCAAGACCTCAAATGGAATAGTGTTTCCGTCTGAATCCTCTAATGTAAAGAAAGGCAACTTTGTAATCACGGTCGTCGTCACGACTTCATTCCGTTCATATGGAAGCAGGTTAAATGCTGTTAAACGATCTTCCGTGCGATCCGTGTCAATTGAATCAGTGATTTTACGCTTGTAGTGTTCAATCAGTTGATCGGTTTTTTCCTCCGCCAAGAAGAATCGATTCATGATTTCACGGTGAACTTTATCAGAGCAGCAGCAGCCGATACTGTCATGGGCATGATTTTTCATGATTTCTTTCCAAATTAATTCAATCAAGCCATGATGATATTCAAACCCTAGTGAATAAGCAATCGATGCTAATGGTTCAAGGATGTTCGTGATTTTATTTTCAATTCGTGTATTCGCAGCTTTAATATCCATTCGTGTAGAATAAATACTTCTGTGAACTCGCATGTATTTTCCATCTAAAAATTCGCCTTGTAACGTTGGCAAGGATTGGTTTTTCTCAATTTCAGCAAATACATTTTCATATTTGCTTAGGAAGAACTCACGATCAGGGTATAACCGCTCTAGTTTTTCAATAATGGTAAAAATATTTTTCTGAATAGGCATTTGATCGTGACCATTTGGGAGAATAATATTTTCAGTCGTCGCTCCACGGTCAAGCACTGTAAAGTACTTATCAATGCGCTCCTGCAGTTTCTCCTCATCCTCAGGCAGATATTTACCGATCGCATATCCAAGTGGGAATAGCTGAACTAAGACTTTCGATCCCTCATCACTTTCCCAGTAAAATTCTGTCTTATCTGTACCGTGACGTTCGGATGTCCCACGCCAGAAAATAGAGTATTGAATATCAAAACCATTTAAGATTTGCGGCATTTGTGAGGATTGGCCAAATGAATCGGGCAAATAGCCAATCTTCATCGGTGAACCAAATTCTTCACTATCCTTTAATCCATAGAGTAGGTTACGAACAATCGATTCTCCGCCAACTACCATTTCATCTGTTTGTGTATACCATGGACCGATGATGAGTTTGCCTGCTTGGACGAGTTTTTTGACCCGTTCCCGATTTTGTGGTTTAACCGCAAAGTAATCTTCAAGGATTGAGGTTTGACCATCTAATACGTAATAGGGATAATCCGGATTCGTTTCAAGCATTTCTAGAATTTCTTCCATATTATTAACAAGTAAAATTCGAGACTCTTCTGTTGAAAAGTACCACTCTCTGTCCCAATGCATGTGGGGTACGATATGAACTTTTTTCATGATGTCCTCCAAATTTCAATGGTACCTAGTGAGGTAATCTCTAGGTACCATATATTTTTTTAAAAATTAGGCTGCTTTTTCTGTCTCAAAGCTACTTTTTTTTTCCTTATTCACTTTGCTTTTTCTTGTTAAGATTAATAAAATTGTTGAAATAACAGCTCCAATTAAGGCTGCACCAAACCAAATACTTGCGGCCATTAGTGCAGGTTGTCCTTTTAGTAAGGCTAAGGAGAAAATTCCTGCACCCGGTACATTTAAACCAATATTAAAGTAGGCAACAATTGCACCTGTTACGGCTGAACCAGCAATTAAGGATGGAATGACACGTAATGGGTCATTAATCATAAACGGAATGGCTCCTTCTGTAATCCCTGCTAGACCAAGCAGCCACGTTTGTTTACCAATTTCTTGTTCTTGTTTGTTAAAATACTTTTTCCCGATAATCGTTGCCCCTGTTACAGAAAAAGCTGAAACCATTTTTACTGAAGCAAATGCCGCGTAAGGAATAAAGTTACCACTTGCCATTGCTCCAATACAGAAGGTATAGGCTGCTTTGTTCACTGGTCCGCCTAAGTCAAACGAAACCATGGCACCAAGAATCGCTCCTAAAATAAGTGCATTTGCTCCAGAAAGACTACCAAGCCAATCGATTAAGCCTTGATTGATCCATGCAAGTGGTTTTCCAATCACGAATAACATGATGGAACCAACAACTAGTGTACCAATCACTGGGTATACCCAGAAGCTAATAAACCCTGCAAATGTTCCTTTTGGCTGCACTTTTTTCTTTAAGAATTTTATGAAGAAACCGGCAAGGAAACCACCAAGCATACCGCCAAGGAATCCACTGCCAATAAGATTGGCGGCTACACCGGCTGCAAAACCAGGTCCAAGAGCGGGCTTATCCGCAATGGCGTAGGCCATATAGGCGGCTAAAATTGGCACCATTAGTTGTCCAAGGAGGCCGCCGCCAAGTTGTCTTAATAACCAAAGCCATGAGCCTTCTTTTGCATACACATCTTGAAGATCAAACGCTTGCGAAATTAATACTGCTACGGCTAATGTCATCCCCCCAGCAACAATGACTGGAATAATATAAGAAATACCGGTTAAGATCGAGTCTTTAATTTCTGTTTTAAATGATTTTTCACCGTCGTCTTCTGATGAAGACTCTGCGGTTTGGGATGGATTGTAAGGTTTTTTTGGTGTTGCTTCTGCCTTTTCTAATGCTTCCTCTAGCAATTCCTTTGCATTTCTAAGCGGTGCTGCCACAGATGTTTTCAGCTTTGGTAAATGTGTGAAGCGTTCCTCATTTTTGACCGCCACATCATTAGCAAAGATAATCGCATCCGCTTTTTTCAAAAGCGCTGTTGTATGACGATCCTCAATGCCGTTTGCTCCTTGCTTTTCAACAAATACATCGACACCTAGTTCTTGTCCTGCTTTTATAAGAGCTTCTGCTGCCATATACGTATGGGCAATTCCGGCTGGACATGCGGTAATAGCTAGGATAGTTTTGTTTAATTTCTTTACTGCTCTTGTTTCTTCCTGAGCGTCTGTGTTATCCAGTTGCTCAAATAATTCAGTATTTGTTTTGGCTTGTAAAAGTCGATTTTTATAAGATTCGTTTGATAATCTTCTAACAAATTCAGCAAGTAAGGCAAGGTGGGTTGAACCCGCTTCATTTTCTGGAATGGCAAGCAGGATCACGAGCTGTACTTGATTGTTGGGATCAATACTTTCCCAGTCGGTTAATGGTTTTTTGAGTGTAGCGACTGCAAAAGCCGCTTCCTTAACCGCTTTAGATTTTCCATGCGGGATCGCGAGTCCACCTTCAAAGCCTGTGGGAGAAAGTTTTTCTCTATCGAATACAGATTGAAGATATTCTTCTTCAGAGTGTAGTTTTCCAGCTTCACCTAGCTGTTTGACTAAATACTGAATGACATCCTTTTTGCTGCTAAAGATGCGTTCAGTACTGATTAGGCTTGGTGAGGTAAGTGCTTGAAGTTGCATATTGATTACCCCCATCGTGAAAGTGTTTTCATTTACAGATTTATCGTAACAAAAAAAAAATAAGAAGAGCGATTCTTCTTATTTTTACACACTAAAATTGCAATTAAGCGTTTCCATGTGTATATGTACACATTTTTAAAAGTGGTCCCAATAAAATTGCGATAATGTTTGTAATAAAATCATCACCGGAGTTCGGTCGGTTATATTGTAGCCATTTTTTACTTTTTTAGGTGCAAAGCAATATAAATTAACAGCAGCCGCTTCTTGCAGAGAATTCCTAGTAAAATGCGTTAATGAGATAATCGGAATGTCTCTTTGTTTTGCTCGTTCAGCCATCTCAAGGATTTGCGGGGTTTCACCTGAAAGGCTGATTAGAAACAGAACGTCATGTTTGTTCATTTGATCAAGCATGTTTATCACTTCATGGCGATGAATATAGTGCTCGGTTACTTTTCCGACCACGCGCAAATTCCGGACCATCATCTCGCAGAAATCAGCGGAATCACCGACTCCAAAAAATAAGACATGCTTTGCATCATGCATCATTTTAGCGGCCGCTTCGATTTGTTCCATATCAATGAGTTCAAAGGTTTTTTGAATAAGAAAATAGGAACTATCCTCATCTGGAGCTTTGGACGACCCCAGTTCTTCCTTTATACTATTTTTGAGGTGCGAGAACCCATCATATCCAAGCTTTTTCGAAAGTCTTGTAATTGTATTTGGGACAGTAAAAAGACTTGTTGCTACGGATTGAATTGACAGGTGTGTGAATTCCTCTTCATTCATTAAGATATATTCAATAATTTGGTCGTCGGTATCGTTTAACTTATATTCAAATTTATGGACTCGTTCTTCAAAACGCATAGATTTCACCTCAATTTTTTTTATTATAGCAGACTATGAAACGGTTTCACTACTGGATGTCATAAAGGCCGTAAAAAGTTGAGGGTTTCTGCATGCGGCTAACACCTTATATAACTATTTGTTGGAGGGATAGACAGTGAATATCTTAGTAGCAATGGATTCTTTGAAGGGGAGCTTATCCTCATTTGAAGCGAATAAAGCGATAGCCGAAGGATTTTTTAAGGCCAATTCGGCTTTCAAGGTTCAGACTGTGCCGATAGCTGATGGAGGAGAAGGAACGGTAGAGGCGCTCGTTCATGCAACCAATGGACAGTTAATCGAATCGGTTGTTACTGGACCATTAGGACAGCCAGTGAAGGCGAGATATGGTATTTTGGGAGATCGGACTACAGCTGTTATCGAGATTGCTGAAGCTTGTGGATTACCTTTAGTACCGGAGGCAGAACGCAATCCCCTTATCGCCACATCCTATGGTGTTGGTGAGATGATTTTGGAAGCAGTTGAAAAGGGCTGTCAATATTTTATTATCGGTCTTGGTGGAAGTGCGACCAATGATGCGGGCGTGGGGATGCTTCAGGCACTAGGGTACCGTTTTTTGAATAAACAAGGATTTGATATTGGATATGGCGGAGCAGAACTTAAGAATATAGCGAAAATTGATTCGAGTTGTGTACCTGAAAAGGTAAGGACTGCGAGATATCGTGTTGCTTGTGATGTCCATAACCCGCTATATGGGGTGAACGGTGCCGCTTATATATTCGGCCCCCAAAAAGGGGCGACAGCCGAAATGGTAAAGGAATTAGATGATGGGCTAAAATGTTTTGCAAATGTGGTGTTGGAGCAGTTCGGGGTCGAATTGCAGCATATTTCTGGGGCAGGTGCAGCAGGTGGACTTGGTGCTGCTTTTGCTGGTTTTTTACAGGTTCAGTTAGAGTCAGGTGTGGGGCTAATACTTGAAATGGCAGGTTTAGAAGAGAAACTGCAGGAAGTAGATATTGTGGTCACAGGTGAGGGAAAGCTGGATAGGCAAACCTCAATGGGGAAAGCGCCTGCAGGAATTTCTCGCCTGGCAAGAAAGCATGGTTTACCAGTGATAGCCTTAGCAGGTGATATTTCCGACGGTGATTCTCCACTGCATGAGTCAGGGATCTCTGCTTATTTTACCATTGTAAGTGGACCAGTTGAGTTAGAGGCAGCCATGGACCCAGAAGCTGCTATATCAAATTTGAAAAGAACTGCTGAACAAATAGGGAGGTTATTGTGCCTTTCTATGAAAAAAGAGCCGAGGGACGGTTCTTACAGGGT